>JACCVA010000404.1 GCA_013698435.1 Nocardioidaceae bacterium
AGGCACAGCGGGTCAAGCTGGCGTCCGAGCTGCAGAAGCGGTCCACGGGGCGCACCGTCTACGTGCTCGACGAGCCGACGACGGGGCTGCACTTCGAGGACATCCGCAAGCTGCTGGGTGTGCTTCAGCGGCTCGTCGACCAGGGCAACTCGGTGTTCGTGATCGAGCACAACCTCGACGTGATCAAGGTGTCCGACTGGGTGATCGACCTCGGGCCCGAGGGCGGTAACAAGGGCGGTTACCTGGTCGCAGAGGGCACGCCTGAACAGGTCGCGGCAGTGCCTGAGAGCCACACCGGGCGGTTCCTTGCCCCCGTGCTCGAAGGCCGCGCCGTCGCCGTGGGCCGCAAGGCGGCAGCACGACCGGGCCTTCACCAGCCCCTCACAACCGCCGAGAGCAAGGCCGCCAGCAGAGCAGTGGGCAAGGCCAGCGGCGAAAAGGCGACCGTCGAGAAGAAACCGGCCAAGAAGGCCACGTCCGCCGGCAAGAAGCGGGCGCGCGCCAGCTGACCGAACGGCCTGTGGCGGCCATGGTGTCGGGGCGCGGCGACCCCGAGGTCCTACGACCAATAGGCAGATGGCCTTTGTCGTCATGCTGGCTACGCTCGAATTCAGAGTTCTGCATCCGAGGAGAGACCATGACCAACCCCGATGGCACCGACCATATGGGTGCGACCCGCCGCACCCTTCTGCGCGGAGCGGTCGTCGCAGGCGTCGCCGTACCGTTTCTGGCGGCCTGCGGGGAAGACTCCGCCAGCCCCAGCGCCGAGTCGTCCGGCGGAGCGTCGTCCCCAAGCGGCAACGGTGGCGGCGGCGACACCTCACCAACCTCTGAGGCCGGCGGCGGCGGTAGCGCGATCGCAACCACGGCCGACGTACCGGAAGGTGGCGGTCTGATCCTCGGCGACCCACAGGTCGTGATCACCCAGCCAACGGCAGGGGAGTTCAAAGGCTTCTCGTCGATCTGCACCCATCAGGGGTGCCCGGTCGACAACGTCTCCGACGGCACGATCAACTGCATCTGCCACGGCAGCATGTTCTCGATCGAGGACGGCAGTGTGGTCGGCGGACCGGCCCCTTCCCCGCTGCCCGAGAAGCAGGTCACGGTCACGGGGAGCGACATCACCCTCGCCTGACGGCTGCGCTCACCGCGCCCCGGACACCGCTGCCTGACGGAACGTGACATCGCGCGGGGAGTCACGGCGGTCGAGGCGCCGGTCGATCACCGGCCGTGCCTCATCGAACCGGGCAGCCGCCAGCAGGGCCGCGATGAGCGTGTCCTCGACGATCTCGCGCTGCGCGTCGCTGCCGCCGAACCGCCACACGTCTGCGAGCATCGCCGTCAGCCGGTCGGCGGCAGAACTCGCGTCTCCCTCGGCCAGCGCCTGCACGGCCCGGCAGAGCGGCGCGACCACGCCGGCATACGCCGGATCGCGGTGGGCCTCTGACCAGCGCTCCAGCCGGCCGAGCCGGTCGGGTTGTCCGAGCGCGCACAGGGTCACCGCCGCATGCATGGCCATGAAGGGGGTCGGCGGAGCATCGAGCAGATGCGCGTCGATCGACTCGGTCACCGTCTCGATCGCGGGCACGGCGCCGCATCCGGGCGTGAGGGACCAGCGCCACAGCAGCGAGCAGGAGTCGACCAGTGCCCGGCACCCCACCACCGCAGGCGGCGCCAGCTGCGCATCGTAGCGCGCGCGTACGGCGGCGTAGTCTCCCAGGGAGAGCTCATGGAGAGCGGCATGCCAGGAGTAGTGGGCGAGGTTGTCGGACGACTGTCCGGGACCATTGATCCAGCCGTCGAGCCAATCGCGGCCTGCGACGTGGTCACCGGTCTCGTAGTGCACGTGCGTGCGCGCGTGCACCGAGTGCCCGGCGGTAGGTTCTGCCGCCAGCGAGACCAGCGACAGCTCCATCGCCTCGTCCCAGCGCCGCTGCTCCTGCCGGATGAAGGCCAGCAGCCCCGTCGACCACCAGTCGTCCCCGTACGCCGGTCGGGCGCGCTCGACGATCGCCCACGACTCCTGCGGCACCGTGGTGACGCCGGCGAAGGCGATGGTCGGGACCGCGATCGACAGCAGCAGGGCGTCGCGAGGGTGCTCGCGCAGGTGCCGGATCAGCGGACGTGAGTTGCCGGCGATGTGCTCGACCACCGCGTGCACGTGGCTGCGTTCGCGCTCGCTGGCCCGCTCGGCGTGCAGCCGCGCCGCGAGGACCCGAGCGTGGATGTCGACGGGGGCGCAGTACTCGTGCCCCAGCAGTGCCATCGCGGCATGGCCGAGGGCGAACGTCGGGTCGTACGTGATGGCTTCGGAGACCGCGCCGATGCCCCCTGACTGGACCCGGAGGAGCGCGGCGACCCCGCGGTTGTACGCTGCCGCGGCCACGTCGGACGTCGACAGCGTCAGCCCGTACAGGTCGTGCGTCGAGCTCACTCGCGGTCCTCCCTCCGAGACAGGACTCAAAAGTCTACTGAACCAGTGATACTAGATCTGGCGGACGCGCCCACCGCCGTCCTCTCCTCAGTATCGGCCCTGACGCCCTCGGTTGACCACGGCGCGGCCAACATGGCCCGCGGTCGGCGCGGCCTCGTAGGCTGAGGACGTGCCGGACCCGTCGACGTACCGCCCCGCGCCGGGGTCCATCCCTGACGCGCCCGGGGTCTACCGGTTCCGCGACCCGAAGGGTCGCGTCATCTACGTCGGCAAGGCCAAGTCGCTGCGCTCGCGGGTGTCGTCGTACTTCCAGAACGTCGCAAACCTGCACGAGCGCACCGCTCGGATGGTGACGACCGCCGGCTCGGTGGAGTGGACCGTCGTCCAGACCGAGGTGGAGGCGCTCCAGCTCGAGTACTCGTGGATCAAGGAGTTCGACCCGCGGTTCAACGTGAAGTACCGCGACGACAAGTCCTACCCCTGGCTGGCCGTCACGCTGAGCGAGGAGTACCCCCGGGTCATGGTCGGCAGGGGGCCGAAGAAGAAGGGAGTCCGGTACTTCGGGCCCTACTCCCACGCGTGGGCCATCCGAGAGACCGTCGACCTGCTGCTGCGCGTGTTCCCGATGCGTTCGTGCTCGCAGGGAGTGTTCAAGCGGAGCGCCCAGATCGGCCGGCCCTGCCTGCTCGGCTATATCGGCAAGTGCGCCGCCCCCTGCGTCGGCCGCGTCAGTGCCGAGGAGCACCGACAGATCGTCGACGACTTCTGCAGCTTCATCGCCGGCCAGACGAGCCAGCACATCAGACGGCTGGAGCGAGACATGCGCGCGGCATCCGACGAGATGGATTTCGAGCGCGCCGCCCGCCTGCGCGACGACGCCGGTGCGTTGCGCCGGGCCATGGAGAAGAACACCGTCGTGCTGGCCGACGGCACCGACGCCGATGTCATCGCTGTCGCCGAGGACCCGCTCGAGATCGCCGTTCAGGTGTTCTATGTGCGCGGCGGACGTGTCCGCGGCCAGCGCGGGTGGGTCGCCGACCGGGTCGACGACGCCGAGCTCCCCGAGCTCCTCCGCCGGTTCCTCATCCAGGTCTACGATGGCGAGAACGACGACGCGCTCCCGCGCGAGGTGCTGCTCCCGCGGCTGCCTGACGACCTCGACATCCTGCGGCAGTGGCTGGCCGCGAAACGCGGCACCAAGGTCGCGATCCGGGTGCCCCGGCGAGGCGACAAGGCCAACCTGATGGAGACGGTGAGCCGCAACGCCTCCCAGGCGCTGGCGCTGCACAAGACCAAACGCGCCACCGACTTCACCGCTCGCAGCCGGGCGCTGGAGGAGCTGCAGGAGGCGCTCAACCTCTCCGAGGCACCGCTGCGGATCGAGTGCTACGACGTCTCCAACCTGCAAGGCACCGAGGTCGTCGCGTCGATGGTGGTGTTCGAGGACGGCCTGCCCCGCAAGAGCGACTACCGGCGCTTCGTCATCCGCGGCGTCGACGGGCAAAACGATGTGGCGGCGATGCACGAGACCCTGACACGCAGGTTCAGGCGCTACCTCGACGAGCAGCTCGAGGCGACCGGGGTCGACCTGGGAGAGACCGAGGGTGAGCTGGAGGAGCGGGGTCCGGCGCTGATCGATCCCGACACCGGCCGACCGCGCAAGTTCGCGTACGCACCGGGTCTGGTGGTGGTCGACGGCGGCCCACCCCAGGTCGCGGCAGCCCAGCGCGCGCTCGACGAGCTGGGGATCGACGACGTCCCGGTGGTCGGGCTGGCCAAGCGCCTCGAGGAGGTCTGGTTGCCGAGCCGCGACGACCCGGTCATCTTGCCGCGCACCAGCGAAGGGCTCTACCTGCTGCAGCGGGTGCGCGACGAAGCGCACCGCTTCGCGATCACCCACCACCGCAACCGTCGGTCGAAGTCCATGGTCGAGAGCGTCCTCGACGAGGTGCCTGGGTTGGGAGAGGTACGCCGCAAGGTGCTGCTGCGCCACTTCGGGTCGCTGAAGAAGCTGCGGGCCGCGTCCGTCGACGACATCGCCGCCCTCCCGGGGTTTGGCCAACGGACCGCTGAGGCGATAGCGGCGGCGCTCGTCACCTCCAGCAGGGCGGCGGCACCGGCGATCAACACGGCCACCGGTGAGATCCTCGACTCGTCCGAGCCGCCCCACCACAACGGCAGCACCCCCGACCGACCGGCCGCCCACTCCACGAAGGGAGCATCATGACCGACCCGATGGGCGACCTCATCGTTGTCAGCGGCATGACCGGAGCCGGACGCAGCACCGCGGCGAAGGCCCTTGAGGACCTCGGCTGGTTCGTCATCGACAACCTCCCTCCGCAGCTGTTGCTGTCCGTCGTCGAGCTGCTCGTCGACGAGGACGACGGCGTCCGCGTCGCTGTCGTCGTCGACATCCGCTCCCGTAGCTTCTTCGGAGAGCTGCGAGACTCTTTGGACACGCTGGCCGAGCACCATCTGCGGCCCCGGTTGCTCTTCCTCGAAGCCTCCGACGACGTCTTGGTCCGACGTCAGGAGGCGGCCCGCCGCCCGCACCCGCTGCAGCGCAACGCCCGGTTGATGGACAGCATCGCCAAGGAGCGGGAGATCATCCGCGACCTTCGCGGCGACGCTGACGTGCTCATCGACACCTCCAACCTCAATGTCCACCAGCTGGCGGCCAAGGTGGCGTCGGCCTTCGCCGACGGCGACCAGCCCATCGTGCGGGCGACCGTCGTGTCGTTCGGTTTCAAGTACGGCATCCCTGTCGACTCCGACATGGTCGTCGACATGCGCTTCCTGCCGAACCCGCACTGGGTTCCTGACCTGCGTCCCAAGACCGGCCTCGATCCGGAGGTCAGCGACTATGTGCTCGCCCAGCCCGACGCCGCCAGCTTCCTCGACCGGCTGGAGGCGATGCTGGAGACCGTCTACGACGGCTTCCTGCGCGAGCGCAAGCAGTACCTCAACCTGGCGGTCGGCTGCACAGGCGGCAAGCACCGCAGCGTGGCGATGTCTGAGGCGATCGGGGCCCGGATGCGGGAGCGCGGTGTGGAGGTCCTGGTCGTCCACCGTGACCTGGGGCGCGAGTGACGGCCGGCGAGCTCCGGCGCCCGACCGACCCGTGGCAACAGGTCACCGACCCCATCGGCCCCGCCCTCAAGGTCGTCGCGCTGGGAGGGGGACACGGCCTGGCCGCCAACCTCAGCGCCCTGCGCACCTTCTGCGACGACCTCACTGCGGTGGTCACGGTGGCCGACAACGGCGGCTCGTCCGGCCGGTTGCGGCGCGAGTTCGGAGTACTCCCGCCGGGCGACCTGCGGAAGGCGCTGGCGGCCCTCTGCCGCGACGACGAGTGGGGGCGCACCTGGGCGAACGTGCTGCAGCACCGGTTCACCAGCCAAGGCGACCTGCACGAGCATGCCGTCGGCAACCTCCTGATCGTCGCGTTGTGGGAGCTGCTTGACGGACACGTCGACGGCCTCGACTGGATCGGCCGGCTGCTAGGCGCCGAGGGACGGGTGCTGCCGATGGCGGCCGTGCCGCTCGACATCATCGCCAGCGTCCGGGGGGCCGATCCCGCTGCACCCGACGAGGTCACCCAGGTGCAAGGCCAGGCGGAGGTGGCCACCACGCTGGGGCAGGTCGAGGCGATCCGGCTGCTCCCCGACGACCCCCCGGCCTGTCCCGAGGCGCTGGAAGCCATCGCCCGTGCCGACTGGGTGATATTCGGCCCCGGTTCGTGGTACACCAGTGTCTTGCCGCATCTGCTGCTTCCTGACATGCACGCCGCACTGACGAAGACGAAGGCACGGCGATGTGTGACGCTCAACCTGGCACCACAGCTTGGCGAGACCGAAGGGTTCTCGGCGAGCACCTACTTGGAGGTTCTGGCCGTCCATGCGCCGGAGCTGCAGATCGACATGGTGGTAGTGGACGGGCAACAAGGGGAAGACCTACCAATGCTCCAAGACACCGTGAACGGACTGGGTGCAGAACTCGTGATCGCTGACCTGGCGGCCGAGGACGGCACCGCTCGACATGACACCGCCAAGCTCGCAGCCACGTACGCAAAGATGATGCAATGACAACCGACCAACGCATCCGAGCCGACCATCCCGGCCTCAAGCGTGGGAGGATCGGCCTCATGGCGATGACCGCGCAAGTAAAGGCCGAACTCGCCAACACCACGGTCACGAAGCCCTGCTGCCGCAAGGCAGAGGTCTCTTCGATGTTGCGGTTCGCTGGCGGTCTGCACATCCAGGCCGGCCGGATCGTCGTCGAGGCCGAGCTCGACACCGGTGCCGCTGCCCGCCGCATTCGCCGAGACATTCTCGAGGTCTACAGCCACCAAAGCGAGATCCTCGTCGTCAACGCCGCCGGTCTGCGCAAGAGCACCCGTTACGTCGTCCGCGTCGTCAAGGACGGCGAGGCGCTGGCGCGTCAGACCGGGCTGCTCGACAACCGCGGCCGACCTGTCCGTGGGCTTCCACCGCAGGTGGTCAGCGGGTCGAGCTGCGATGCGGTCGCCGCCTGGCGTGGGGCGTTCCTCGCCCACGGGTCGCTCACCGAGCCTGGCCGCTCGTCCGCCCTCGAGGTCACCTGCCCAGGTCCAGAGGCCGCTCTGGCCCTCGTCGGCGCCGGCCGGAGGATCGGCATCGCTGCGAAGGCACGCGAAGTCCGTGGCGTCGATCGGGTCGTCATCCGCGACGGCGATGCGATCAGCGCGTTGCTGACCCGCCTCGGCGCACACGAGTCACTGCTGGCATGGGAGGAGCGGAGGCTGCGTCGCGAGGTGCGGGCGACCGCCAACCGGCTGGCCAACTTTGACGACGCCAACCTGCGACGCTCCGCCCGCGCCGCCGTCGCCGCAGGCGCCCGCGTCGAGCGTGCGCTCCAGATCCTGGCCGATGAGGTTCCTGACCACCTCAAGCTCGCCGGCTGCCTGCGCATCGAGCACAAGCAGGCAAGCCTCGAGGAGCTGGGCCAGCTGCACGACCCGCCCCTCACCAAGGACGCCATCGCGGGACGGATACGCCGGTTGCTGGCCATGGCCGACAAGCGCGCGCAGGACCTCGGCATACCCGACACCGAGTCCTCTCTGACCCCCGACATGCTGTCGCACACACCCTGATCCTCAACCACCCCGTGGTGGCTGACCCGCGGCTGGGCGGGGTGGGTACGCAGCGGTGGTCCGTTGGTAGGCTCGGCCCTCAGCCTGACCACCCCACGTTCGAGGGAGAACGTCCCTGTGACTGTCCGCGTAGGAATCAACGGCTTCGGCCGCATCGGCCGTAACTTCTTTCGTGCCGTCGTCGCGTCCGGAGCCGACATCCAGGTCGTAGGAGTCAACGACCTGACGGACAACAAGACGCTGGCCCACCTGCTCAAGTACGACTCGATCCTGGGTCGGCTCGAGGGCGAGGTCCAAGTCACCGACGACGCCATCACCGTCGCCGGCCGGCGCATCGCCGCCCTCGAGGAGCGCGACCCGGGTGCCCTGCCGTGGAAGGACCTGGGTGCCGACGTGGTCATCGAGTCCACTGGGTTCTTCACCGACGCCACCAAGGCGAAGGCCCACCTCGACGCCGGTGCACAGAAGGTCATCATCTCCGCGCCGGCGAAGAACGACGACGTCACCGTGGTGATGGGCGTCAACCACACCGACTACGACCCGGGTGCACACAACATCATCTCGAACGCCTCGTGCACGACGAACTGCCTTGCGCCGATGGCCAAGGTGATGAACGACGAGTTCGGCATCGTCAAGGGACTGATGACCACCATCCACGCCTACACCGCCGATCAGAACCTCCAGGACGGTCCGCACAAGGACCTTCGACGGGCCAGGGCCGCCGCGCTCAACATTGTTCCGACCTCGACCGGCGCCGCGAAGGCGATCGGTCTGGTGCTTCCGGACCTGAAGGGCAAGCTGGACGGCTACGCACTCCGGGTGCCGGTGCCGACCGGCTCTGCGACCGACCTGACCTTCGAGGCCGGGCGTGAGACGACCGTCGAGGAGGTCAACGCCGCCGTCGCGGCGGCCGCCGACGGCGATCTCAAGGGTTTCCTGAAGTACACGGACGAGCCGATCGTCTCGTCCGACATCGTCACCGACCCGCACTCCTGCATCTTCGACTCCGGACTGACGAAGGTGATCGGCAACCAGGTGAAGGTCGTCGGGTGGTACGACAACGAGTGGGGCTACTCCAACCGCCTGGTCGACCTGGTCGCCTACGTCGGCAGCTCGCTCTGACGTGAGAAGCGTCGCCCAGCTCGCCGACTCGCTCGGCGGACTGACCGGTAAACGTGTCCTGGTCCGGTCCGATCTCAACGTCCCGCTGGACGGGGAGACGATCACCGACGACGGCCGGATCCGTGCCAGCGTCTCGACCATCGAGGACCTACGGGCTCGCGGGGCCAAGGTGATCGTGATGGCCCACCTCGGACGGCCCAAGGGCGAACCCGAGGACCGTTACTCGTTGGCACCGGCAGGTCGTCGGCTCGGGGAGCTGCTCGGCTGCGAGGTCGTCCTCGCGAGCGACACGGTGGGGGAGGCCGCGACGGCAGCCGTAGAGGCCATGGACGACGGCGACGTGGTCCTGCTCGAGAACGTCCGCTTCAACCCTGGTGAGACGAGCAAGGACGACGCCGAGCGCGGAGGATTCGCCGACCGGCTGGCTGCCCTCGGCGACGCGTTCGTCAGTGACGGGTTCGGTGTGGTCCACCGCAAGCAGGCCAGCGTCTACGACGTGGCACAGCGGCTGCCCAACGCGGCCGGTGGACTCGTTCTCGACGAGATCGAGGTGCTGCGCCGCCTCACCGAAGACCCCGACCGTCCGTACGCCGTCGTGCTCGGAGGCTCCAAGGTCTCCGACAAGCTGGGGGTCATCGACAGTCTGCTGACGAAGGCGGACACGCTGCTGGTGGGTGGCGGCATGGTGTTCACCTTTCTCAAGGCGCAGGGACACGAGGTCGGGTCGAGCCTGCTGGAGGAGGACCAGCTCGATGCCGTCCGCGGCTACCTCCGTCAGGCGGAGGAGGCCGGGGTGCAGATCGTGCTCCCCTCCGACGTGGTGGTCGCGGCCGAGTTGAAGGCCGACTCTGCGGCCACTGTGGTCGCAGCACAAGAGATGCCCGCCGACCAGATCGGCCTCGACATCGGCCCCGACTCCAGCCGCCACTTCGCCGAGGTCCTGGGCGGGGCACATACGGTCTTCTGGAACGGTCCTATGGGTGTTTTCGAGATAGCGGCATTCGCCGCCGGCACGAAGGCGGTTGCCCAGGCACTCACGGAGATCGACGGGCTGTCGGTCGTCGGCGGCGGTGACTCGGCAGCGGCGGTGCGGAAGCTCGGTTTCGACGACGACCAGTTCGGTCACATCTCCACGGGCGGCGGCGCCAGCCTCGAGTACCTCGAGGGCAAGACCCTTCCCGGCATCGACGTGCTCACTCCTTGACGAGCCAGACAGGCAGTACACCTATGGCCAAGCACCAACGGGTCCCGCTGATGGCCGGGAACTGGAAGGCGAACCTCAACCATCACGAGGCGGTCGTCCTGGTACAGAAGCTTGCGTGGATCCTGTCGGACAAGAAGCACGACTACGAACGGGCCGAGGTCGTTGTCTGTCCGCCGTACACCGACCTGCGCAGCGTGCAGACGCTTGTCGACGGTGACCGGCTGAAGATCAGGTACGGCGCACAGGATGTCTCCGTGCACGATGAGGGCGCCTACACCGGTGAGATCACTACCGGCATGCTCGCCAAACTGGGTTGCTCGTATGTCGTCGTCGGACACTCCGAGCGCCGTCAGCACCACCACGAGGACGACGCGCTGGTCAACGCGAAGGCGCGCAAGGCGGTCGATGCCGAGCTCGTCCCGATCGTGTGCGTCGGCGAGGGGCTCGAGACCCGGACGGCGGGGGAGCAGGTGCCTTACGTGGTCGCCCAGATCGACGGGTCGCTCGGCGGTCTCACCGCGGAGCAGGTCTCCGGGCTGGTGTTGGCCTACGAGCCGGTGTGGGCGATCGGCACCGGGGAGGTGGCGACACCCGAGGACGCGCAGGAGGTCTGCGCCGCGATCCGCGCTCGGATCGGTGACGTGCACGGTGACGAGGCGGCCGCGGCGGTGCGAATCCTGTACGGCGGCTCGGTCAAGGCCGCCAACGTCGGCGCCCTCATGCAGCAGTTCGATGTGGACGGTTGCCTGGTCGGCGGAGCGAGCCTGCAGGTCGACGAGTTCGGCGGCATCTGCCGGTTCTACGCCATGCCTGTCTTGTGACAGCGGCACGCCGGGTAGGATTCCCCCCGTGATTCTTGCTCTGAACGTCCTGTTGGTTCTCACCAGCGCCTTGCTGATCGTGATGATCCTGCTCCACAAGGGCCGTGGTGGCGGTCTGTCCGACATGTTCGGTGGTGGCATCTCCAGCAATGTCGGTGGCTCCTCCGTCGCGGAGAAGAACCTCGACCGGATCACCGTTGGCATCGCAGTCATCTGGATCGCCTGCATCATCGCGCTTGGTCTGTTGCTCAAATCCGGCTGAACCCTTTCGACGTACAATCAGGGCACGCTGCTCCCGTAGGGGCGCGGCCCACGAGCAGCAAGGAGTTACCAGTGGCTGGTGGCAATGCCATCCGAGGGAGTCGCGTCGGCGCCGGTCCGATGGGCGAGGCAGAGCGAGGTGATGCCGCGCCGCGTCAGCGCATCACGTACTTCTGCGCCCATGGACACGAGACCGCGCCGATGTTCGCAGCTGAGGCCCAGATCCCCGACACGTGGGACTGTCCGCGTTGCGGTCTGCCGGCCAACCGCGACTCCGAGAACCCGCCACCACCGCCGAAGATCGAGCCGTACAAGACGCACCTCGCGTACGTGAAGGAGCGCCGATCCGATGCCGAAGCGAAGGAAATCCTCGACGAGGCGCTCCAGTCGCTGCGCGCCAAACGCAAGTCCGGGGAGATCGTCTTCTAGCTCGCCGTGACGGCCGTAGCTCATTGGCTGTTTTGTCGGACGTTGTCGGCGTACTGTCGACGTATGACGACCCGGCAGCCCCGTGCGCGTGCGAAGGCTGATCCTCCCCTTGGCACCAGTGCGTCCCGTGACTTCCGCCGGCTGCCCGCACCGGTCGACCTGAGCCGCGTCGTCGTCACCCACGACGTGGATCCTGAGACGCACGAGATCACGTCCACGTTCGCGACCCCTGACATCGCCGACATGGTGCGTACCGGCGCCATCGGTGGAGGCTTCTGACCCGGTCGACAGCCTGCCGTCACCAAAG
>JACCVA010000344.1 GCA_013698435.1 Nocardioidaceae bacterium
TGCGCCCGCCAGTAGATGTGGGCCGCCTTGGCCATGCCGATAGCAGGGACCGTGACGTTGTTGTAGTCGCCGCCGTCGACGAGCAGGGCGTAGCCGTGGTTCGGCACACCCGAGTTGCTGTGCACGCCTCCGCCGTCGGACGTGGCGCACTGGTACTGCGCGTCACTGACCTTGCCGGGGTCGCCCCCACACGTAGGGGTCCACATGTCGCGGATGGCTCCACCGAACGCCGTGCTGTCCTCACCGATCAGCCACCGGTAGGAGTTCTCGCCGTCGCTGCCGCCGTCCTTCATCGTCACGTTGACCGTGGCGGTGGGGAGCTTGGCGACGATCACATTGCGGTTCGCTTGGCTGATCATCACCGTGGGGATCGTGATCGCCGGGTCCGTACCGCTCATGGGAAAAGGCTCACCGGGCTGGTTGTTGCCGATGACCGCTGCGATGGCGCCCGCAGCCTGGACGTTCTTGGTCTTCTGGACGAACGGGCACGTGCCACGGTCCACGATTGCGACCTTGCCGGCCACCGACGACGTGTTCGTGATTGCCGTGCAGGCGTCGGTGGTGGAAGGACCGGAGGCGTCGGCTGCGTCCAAGGCCTGGACGACGTTGCCGGTGACACCGGTCGTGGTCAGCTGTGGCCCGAAAGCGGCCGCACCAGCCGTACAGACCTTGGCGATGTCCGCGGGAGTATTGATCACCAGCACCGGCCTGATGCCTGTGTGCGTCGTGCAGGCGTTGTCGGCGCGCTTGGCCGTGATGTTGCCCTCGTCGGAGTCCATCCGGTTGTTGATCAGGTCGACGGTCTCACCCCATATGTCGGAGTACGACTCGTTGAGCGCTCCTGGTTGCCACTGATAGATGAGGTCATGCGTGTACTGGGTGTACGCGTGCCCCCACTCGTGTGCGACCACGTCGTCAGACGTGACGCCGTTGCAGTAGTTCGTAGTGGTGCCGTTCCAGTTGGCGTTCGGGCAGGAGATGCGGGGGTCGTTGTTGACCGTCTCCATCACATGCCCGACGCCGTCGTAGGAGTCGCGGCTGAACGAGTTCTTGAAGAAGTAGTACGACTCACCAGAGGCCAGCACGATGTTCTGCTGGTCTTCCGTCAGCGTGCCGGGGAAGGCGTCGCCTTCCTTCCAGGTCAGCGCGGTGGGGTCGTAGGTCTTCTCGTACAGCTTCCGGTTGAGCGCGGCGCTGATCATCGAGTAGCGGTTGAGGACCTTGCCACTGCCCGCGTGCAGGAAGACGATGTCTCGGACGTTGGTCCGGTTGGTCACCTCAACCCGGTACGCGAGGTAGTTGTCGCCGGTCTCGCCGCGGATGAGTCCGGTGCGGTAGACCATGAGCTGGGGGGACAACGCGCGAATCCCGGTGGTATCACCGGCCTTGCCCTCATCGGTGGTCGGCGGGTCGGACTTCACGTAGGCGACCGCGCGCTGCTGGATCTGCTGTGCGCTGAGCCGAGGAGTCGTGCTGAGGGTCAGCCCCGGAACGGCGGTGCCGTTGACCGCGGTGAGCGCGCCGTTGCTGTTCAGGTGGGCGAGCACGGTCGCACCGAAGACAGGTAGGCCCCGGTACGCCTGCGAGTAGGTGACGGTGGTGCCGTACTTGTCGGTGGCCCGACCGGTCTGCACCAGTTGCCTCGTGTCAGTGGCGCCGATCAGGGAGCCGTACTTGCCGAGAAACGCCGCAGCCTTGTCGACCGGGCGAGCGCTGCTATCGGGCATCAGGTCGCCGTTGCGGCCTACCGTGATGAAGCCTGCGCGGTTCGTGGCCGGCTCGCGCTTGACAGCAACGGAGCCGCGGGCTTGGTTTCTGAGCTCCTGAAGCAGTGACCGGTCGCTGGTGGTCTTGGGCTGGGACAGTTCGTTGGTGGTGCTTGCCGCACTGAAACCTTGAACGAGCACGAAGCCCGAACAGATCATCAGCAAGCACACGGTCTGACGTAGTGCTTTCACGTATGGCTCCTCGCCCGGGTTCGCCGGGCCCCTCGGGAATGGGTGCAGACGACGGCAGCGGTGACGCCCACGTCGCAGTTACGAGATGTGCAGGCAACCTAGCGGTGTGTAGCGGGTCACGTCCACTCGACGGCGGGGGTGTCACCAGTAGGGCACGAAGGTGCTAAGCCGGACGAGCGTCGTCTTCTCGCGGTCGTGCATCCAGGTTTGCGAGACTGCTCTTGTGGACGTGGACGTGGACGTGGACGCGATCGCCGGCGAGCTGTACGGGCTTCCCCTCGCTGATTTCACCGGCGCCCGCAACGGCCACAGCAGGCGGGCGCGCACGGACGGGCAGGCGGAGCTGGCACGGCAGATTCAGGCGCTCCGCAAACCGACGACGGCGGCGTGGCTGGTCAACCAGCTCACACGGCGCTACGCCGACGAGGTGAACGTGCTGCTCGACCTGGGTCACGAGATGCGGGCAGGCATGGCGGGCGTCAGTGGTGACGAGCTTCGGCTGCTGACGCGCCGCCGCCACGAGCTCATCTCCGCGCTGGTCCGCCGGGCGATGTCGGTGGGTGGGTCGGGCCGCATCAGCAATGACGTCGAGGCAGATGTGCGCTCGACGCTCGAGGCCACCTTGTCGGACCCACAGAGTGCCGACGCGGTCGTGGGCGGTCGCTTGCACGCGCCTCTGAGCGTCTCTGGCTTCGGCTTCGGAGGGCCTGAGGGCGGCGCATCCAACGCCGACTCGGCGCCGGCCGGAGCGGACGTCGTCGATCTCGACGATCGACGGAACCGGCGTACGCGGGCGATGGAGAAAGCTGAAGCCGCGATCGCCGCCGCCGAGAAGGACTCCCGCAAGGCGCATGATCGCCGCGAGAAGGCGGAGGCGAAGGTGCGCGCCGCTGAGGAGGACGGCCGGCTGCTCGCCGAGACAGTGGCACGGATACGCGAGGAGCTCGAGAACGCGTCAGCGAGGCTTGAGGATCACGGGGAGCTGGTCCGGCGCAAGCAGGAGAAGCTGACCGAAGCGGACGACGCGGCTCGCCAGGCCGATCGTGCCCTCGCCGGTGCCCGGGAGAGTCTCCGCCGGCTTACTCGTTGACGCGAAACGCAGGTGAGCTGGGGACCTCGTCGGCCTCGGATGGATGATCTCCCGGGTGGATGAACGGAGTCGTCGTGGCCAGCTCGGCGAAGCCAAGACGCTGGAGGATCGGGCGGCTGTCAGGTGAGGCGTCGACCTGGAGGTAGCGAAAGCCTTCGGCAGAGGCGATCGCGGCCCGCTGGGCCACCAGCGCACGGAAGACACCGCGACCACGCCAGTCGGGCACCGTGCCGCCGCCCCACATGCTGGCGAAGTCGGTGCCAGGGTGGAACTCCACGCGCCCAGCGGCGATGGGGCGGTCCGCCGCCCACGCGACCACCGCTGCCGCCGTACTCGGTCGACGCTGGAGCCCCCCGAGCAATGCCATTCCCAGCCCCGTGTGGTCGCCACCGAAGACCGCGTCGTGCACCCCGACCAGCGCCTCCACACCTTGGCCGTCGACTACCAGCGTGAGCTCCACGCCCGGGGGCGCGGGGACATCGAGATCGAGGTCGGCGATCTCGGCTACGAGCACCGTCTCCACCGGCTCGCGCGTGAAGCCGGCCATGAGCAACCGCTCGGGCAGGTCTGACGGCTGGTCGTAGGAGTAGTACTTCCACTCCCAGGGGTGAGACAGCTCAGCAAACCGACGGATCTGCTCAGCGATCACCCGGTCGGCGTTGTGGTCGTCGAGC
>JACCVA010000345.1 GCA_013698435.1 Nocardioidaceae bacterium
GGCTCAGCCTCGAAGGCTGATGGACAGGGGTCCGGCTGCGCTGCCCTGCGCCAGCGAGGCGGCATCGCCCGGCGTCACGGCGAGCACGACGAGGGCTCCGTCGCGGGCGTCCTCGGCGACTTGCGGCAGCGTCACCACCGCGGCATCGGTAACCACGCGACGGGCGTCGTCGACGTCGTCGGACACGGCCGCGTAGACGTCGATGTGGTCGCCGACGCGGAGCAGGCTCACGACCTCTGCGTCGTCGATCCGCACCGGAGTGGCGACGAGGCCGGCGGCATAGCCGGCAACCAGGGCGTCTCCCACGACGCGGCGGTCGCTGATCGGCTCGCCCTTACGGACCGGGGACGCGAGCGTCCGGCTGACCAACACCTCCGCGCTGGCCGCGACGCCCTTTGGCGCCAGGTCGCGGGGGAGCCTGACGACTCGCACGTCGTCTGGTCCGAGCACCTGGCCTGCCGGCAGGTCACGTGACGCCACCACGACGGAGGTCGTCGGGGGATCAGGCGGCGCCAGGGCCTGCGTGACCGAGAAGACCGCCAGCGCGGCGCACAACGCGACGGTCCACCGGCGCTGCCGACGCAAGGTACGCCGGATCTTGGTGACGATGTCGCTGAGGTCGGCCATCGTGGCAGCCTAGGAAGGTGTCGCTGGGTCCCGGGGACGTTGTCCACAGCGACCACGAGCGCCGGCGACACACAAGCGCCGTCGGTGACGTCTCAGCTGGCGACGGCGCCGCTGCCCGCGCTGGAGGAGCCGTCCTTCGCCGCCGGACGAGAGCTTCTTGCGCCGGTCGAGCCACGGTCGGTGGACGGCGAGGAACCCGGGGTCGAGGTGTCGCTCTTGCTGGGGCGCTTGCCGGAGCCGCTGCCCGAGTCCTTGCCGGACTCTTTGGCGCCGTCCTTGCTGGCGCCGTTGCCCGAGTCCGGGCCGGAGCTCTTCTCGGAGTCCTTGGCGCCGTCGCTCGACGGCGCACCGGCGCCATCGCCGTTGGAAGCCGAGCGGCTGTCGGTCCGGTAGAAGCCTGACCCCTTGAAGACCACGCCGACGGCGCTGAGCACCTTGCGCAACCGTCCCTCGCACGCCGGGCAGACAGTGAGGGCGTCGTCGGTGAAGCTTTGACGCACCTCGAGCTGGTCGCTGCACTGCGTGCAGGCGTACTGGTAGACGGGCACCTGAACTCCTTCCTCGCGAGGCAGCCACCGCCGCGGTTCGAGCCTGACTGGCACTCTACGGGGGCGACTGCTAAGCCGTGTCCATTGTGCGTTAGTGGGCACCGGGACGCAAAGCAGGGCACGGCACAATGGGGGCGTGCGTCGCGTCGGGTGGGTCCGAATCCTGGTGTGGACGGGCATCACCCTCGCTGTCGCGCTCGTCGCCGTCGTACTCACGTCGTGGTGGACCGTGCAGCGCTCGATGCCGCAGACCGAGGGCACGATCCGGCTCGCCGGGCTCGACGGTGAGGTCACCGTGCTGCGCGACGGGAACGGCATCCCGCAGGTGTACGCCGACACCAGCAACGACCTGTTCTTCGGGCAGGGTTACGTCCAGGCGCAGGACCGCTTCTTCGAGATGGACTTCCGCCGCCATGTGACCGCCGGCCGGCTCACCGAGCTGTTCGGCCAGAGCGCCCTCAAGACCGACGAGTTCGTGCGGACTCTCGGCTGGCGCCGGGTGGCCGAGCAGGAGCTCGCGCTGCTGGCTCCGGACACGCGCCGCTACCTCGACCGCTTCGCTGCCGGTGTCAACGCCTACCTCGAGGACCGTGACGGCGCCGAGATCTCCCTCGAGTACGCCGTCCTCGGGCTGCAGGGCGTCGAGACGACCCCAGAGCCCTGGGAGGCCGCCGATTCCTTGGCGTGGCTGAAGGCGATCGCCTGGGACCTCGGCAGCAACATGGACGACGAGATCACCCGGTCGTTGCTGTCGACCACGCTCAGCACAGCTGAGATCGACAGCCTGTACCCGCCCTACCCGTACGCCGAGAACCAACCCATCGTCACCCAGGGTGCGATCGTCGACGGGGTCTTCGAGCAGGACGCCACCGGCAACGGCTCCCGGCTGCCGGAGCGCCCGGCGTACCTCTCGGCGGGACGCGAGGCCCTGCTGCGGGCGAAGACCGCACGGCGCAGCCTGGACGGCCTCCTCGGCCGGGGCGACGGACTGGGGTCGAACGCGTGGGCGGTCTCGGGCGAGCACACCGCGAGCGGGGCGCCGTTGCTGGCGAACGACCCGCATCTCGCGCCGACCATGCCGGGCGTCTGGTACCAGACGGGCCTGCACTGCAACGAGGTGTCGCAGGAGTGCCCGTTCGATGTGAGCGGGTTCAGCTTCGCCGGGCTGCCGGGCATCGTGATCGGGCACAACGCCGACATCGCCTGGGGGTTCACCAACCTCTACCCCGACGTGCAGGACCTGTACCTGGAGAAGGTGACGGGAGACAAGGTGCTGTATGACGGCAAACGGCGGCCGCTGACGACGCGCCAGGAGACGTTCAGCATCGCCGGGACCGACGAGCTGACGACGATCACGGTGCGTGAGAGCAGGCATGGGCCGCTCATCTCCGACGTCGACGACAACCTCGGCGACGTGGGGGTCAACGCTCCGACCGAGCCGTCGTCGCCCGCCCGCGACGACGGTTACGCGGTTGCCCTGCAGTGGACGGCGCTGACACCTGGCCGCACGGCTGACGCCCTCTTCGGCATCAACGCCGCCACCGACTGGACCGAGTTCCGCGCCGCCGCGCGCAACTTCGAAGCGCCGAGCCAGAACCTCGTGTACGCCGACACGGCCGGACACATCGGCTACCAGGCGCCGGGCCGGATCCCCGTCCGGCGCAGCGGCAACGGTGACTGGCCGGTGCCGGGATGGGACCCGGCGTACGACTGGGCGCCGAACTACGTCCCCTACGACGCCTTGCCGAGCGTGCTCGACCCCGACGACGGATACGTCGTGACGGCCAACCAGGCGGTGACGAAGAAGAACTATCCGTTCTATCTGGGCAGCTCGTTCGACTACGGCTACCGCAGTGAACGGATCCGGGGACTGCTCGAGACCCGGCAGGACCTCACTCCTGGTGACATGACCGCGATCCAGCTCGACGACTTCAGCGCGCTCGCCGAGCGGCTCACGCCGATGCTGCGGTCGATCCGGCTGGACGACGCCTACTACCAGCGGGGTCAGGAGGTGCTGCATCGCTGGGACTTCCGGATGAACGGCAACAGCTCGGGCGCCGCATACTTCAACGCGGTCTGGGATGAGCTCCTCGACCTGACGTTCTCCGACCAGCTGCCTGCCGACGCGCTGCCGGAGGGCGGCTCGCGGTGGTGGGCGGTGATGGAGGACCTGGTCAACGACCCCGACAGCGCCTTCTGGGACGACGTCAACACCCCTGTCGTGGAGGGGAGGAACGACATCTTGCGTCGGGCCCTGATGCAGGGCCGTGATGACGTGACGGAGCTGTCCTCCCGCAACCCGGTGGACTGGCGGTGGGGCATGCTGCACCAGCTGACCCTGCGCAACCAGTCGCTGGGATCTGCGGACTCTCCTGTCGCGTTCTTGTTCAACCGCGGGGGCTACGAGCTCGGCGGGGGGCCATCGGTGCCGAACGCCACGTCCTGGGATGCGACCGTGGGCTTCGAGGTCTCCGCCGTCCCGTCGATGCGGATGGTCATCCCTCTCGACGACCTCGACGCCGCACGTTGGATCAACCTGACTGGCGCATCCGGTCACGCCTACAACGACCATTACACCGACCAAACCGACCTGTGGGCACGCGGCAAGACGCTGCCGTGGGTCTTCACTGCTGATGCGGTCAACAAGTCAACCGAGCAGAGATTGACGCTTGCGCCGGCCGGTTAGTCGGGCTGCCGTCAGCGGGGCCGTGACGTCCGGACTGTTCGAGTAGGAGTGACGATCACGTCGACCGGCTGGTCGTGCTCGGCGACCGGTACGGCCTGCAGCACCTCGTCGTCGTACACGAGCTGGCACCGCAGCACCGCCGGTCCGCAGCGGGCAAGGGCGCGGTCGTAGGAGCCGCCGCCGCGACCCATCCGGTTGCCCGCCAGGTCGACCGCGAGCCCCGGACAGACAACCGCCGCGACCGAGGCGATCGCGTCGACACCGAGCCGACGTGTGGTGGGCACGAGCAGGCCGAAGCGACCGGCCGTCTGTTGTCCTGGCTCGTACGCGCCCCAGTCGAGGTCGAAGTCGTCGAGCAGGACCGGAAGCAGCACGGTTACGCCGCGCCCCCGCAACGCCTCGACGAGGGGGACGGTCTCGGGCTCTCCAGCTTGGCCGAGGAACGCAGCCACCGTGGGCCCGTCGGCGACGGCCGGCACGGTCAGTGCCTGGTCGGCGAACCCGAGGGCTGCGCGGTCCTGGTCGGCGCGTGGCCGGGCGGCCCGGGCGGCGAGCATGGTGGCCCGCAGCTCGTCCTTGCCGGCGCCGACGGTTGCCATCGCACTACCGTAGAGACTGCACCGGCGTTGTCGGCAGCGGCCTGTGGGTACGCCGGCACTGCGGCCACAAGTGGTCATCGACGAACTAGCAGAGATGGCCACTAGCATTCGGGCATGAGTGCCGACGGCCTTGCCGCTGCCCAGGAGAAGATGCGGGACGCGGGAGTTCCCCCGACTGCCATCGACGTCTTCACGCATTACTACGGCTTGCTCGAGACGGGGGAGACGGGGATCGTCTCCGAAGCCGATATCGAGCCACTGACAGACCCGGTCAAGATCGGTGACCTCGACCCCGGCGAGGAGGCCGGCCGGGCCGCGCTGGACGCGACGGCGGTGGTCAAGCTCAATGGCGGCCTGGGCACGTCGATGGGGCTGGACCGCGCTAAGTCGCTGCTCGAGGTGCGCGACGGGCTGAACTTCCTCGACGTGATCGTGCGGCAGGTGCAGCACGTGCGAAAGAGAAACGGTGCGCGGCTGCCGCTCGTTTTCATGAACTCCTTCCGCACCCGCGACGACACCCTCGCTGTGCTCGACCGCTACGACGACTTGGCCGTCGACGGCGTCGACCGTGACTTCATGCAGAACCGCGAGCCTAAGCTGCGGGCCGACGACCTCACGCCGGTGGAGTGGCCGGCCGACCCCGACCTGGCCTGGTGCCCGCCGGGTCACGGTGACCTCTACACCGCGATCACCACCTCGGGTGTGCTGAAGCAGCTCCTCGATGCCGGGTTCCGCTACATGTTCATGTCCAACGGCGACAACCTCGGCGCGGTCGCCGACCCGACGATCGCGGGGTGGTTCGCGGCGAGTGGGGCACCGTTCGCGAGCGAGGTGTGTCGGCGTACGCCGGCGGACCGCAAGGGCGGGCATCTCGCCGTCCGCAAGCGCGACGGACGGCTCGTGCTGCGCGACTCGGCGCAGACCGCTGACGAGGACGCGGCCAGCTTCGCCGACACCTCGCTGCACCGGTACTTCAACGCCAACAACCTCTGGCTCGACCTCCACCAGCTGGCCGAGACGATGGAACGCACGGGCGGTGTGCTCGGGCTGCCGATGATCCGCAACGAGAAGAACGTCGACCCCAGCGACAAGGCGTCACCCAAAGTGATCCAGATCGAGACCGCGATGGGTTCGGCCGTGGAGGTATTCGGGGGCGCGCAGGCGATCGAGGTGGACCGCTCGCGCTTCCTGCCCGTCAAGTCGACCAACGACCTGCTGGCGCTGCGGTCCGACGTCTACGACCTCGCCGACGACTGCTCGGTGCGACTCGCGTCACCGGGTTCGGACGCCCCGTACGTCGACCTCGACAGCGACTACTACAAGGTGATCGCCGACTTCGACGCCCGATTCCCCGCGGGGCCGCCGTCGCTGCGGCAGGCGGTGTCGTTCGTGGTCCATGGCGACTGGACGTTCGAAGCAGGCGTCGTCGCGCAGGGAGACGTCGAGGTGGCCGTGGACGGGTCGCCGGGCGTGGTCGAGGCGGGCACCGTCCTCGACTCCCACCGACGTGTCAGTCACTGAGCTTGCGCTGGCGACCTCAGCGGCTGACACGTCGGTGAGGCGGCCACGACTAAGGTGGATCGCCGGACACCCGACACGAGAGACCGATGGTTGATGCGCAGCGTTGAAGAGCACCTCGGCACGATCTTGGACACGGTGGACCCGCTGCCGCCGTACGAGCAGCCGCTGCTCGAGGCGATCGGGCTCCCCATCTGTGAGGACGTCGCCGCGACGATCGACCTGCCGACGTTCGACAACTCGGCGATGGACGGGTATGCCTGCCGGCTGGCTGATCTCGAGGGCGTGTCGAAGGAGTCGCCGGTACGCCTGCCGGTGGTGGGGGAGTCTGCTGCCGGGCAGACGAAGGCGTACGGGCTGTCGCCGGGACAGGCGGTCAAGATCATGACAGGAGCACCGATGCCGACCGGTGCCGACGTCGTCGTACCCATCGAGTGGACCGACGGCGGCCGGGCCAACGTGACGATCAGCCAGCTGCCGGCGCCCGGCCAGCACGTCCGGCCACGCGGCGAGGACGTTCGGGCAGGGGATGCGTTGCTCGAGGAGGGTGACGTGCTCGGCCCGCGCCAGGTGGCGATCTTGGCGGCGGTCGGCAGGGCGCGGGTCATGGCCAGGCCGCGACCCCGGGTCGTCGTGCTGTCGACCGGGAGCGAGCTGCGTGAGCCCGGTACGCCGCTCGGGTTCGACTCGATCTACGACTCCAACTCCTACACCTTGGCGGCGGCGGTGCGGCAGGCGGATGCGATCGCCTACCGGATCGGCAGCGTCGCCGACGACCCACAGGAGCTCACCGACACATTGTCCGACCAGCTCGTGCGGGCGGACCTGGTGGTGACGAGCGGCGGCGTCAGCAAGGGCGACTACGACGTGGTCAAGGACGTGTTGAGCCGGGTCGGGACGGTGCAGTTCACCGAGGTCGGCATGCAGCCCGGCAAGCCGCAGGGCTTCGGCACGATCGGCGAGGATGAGACGCCGATCTTCACCCTGCCGGGCAACCCGGTGTCGTCGTACATCTCGTTCGAGGTCTTCGTGATGCCGGCGATCCGCCGGATGATGGGCAAGCTGCCGTACCGACGCCCACTGGTGCGCGCGCGGTGCGCGACGGGTTTCACGTCGCCGAAGGGTCGCAAGCAGTTCGTGCGGGGGCATTTCGAGGTGACCGCCAGGGGCGCGGTGGTGACGCC
>JACCVA010000348.1 GCA_013698435.1 Nocardioidaceae bacterium
GGGGTGACCTGCCTGTGGCTCAACCCGGTCCATCCCACCCCGCACCGCGACAACGGCTATGACGTGTCGGACTACTACGGAGTCGACCCGCGCCTCGGGACGCTCGGCGACTTCGTCGAACTGGCCCAGCAGGCACGCCAGCGCGGCATCCGGCTGCTGCTCGACCTGGTCGTCAACCACACCTCCGACCAGCACCCGTGGTTCCAGTCCGCGCGCAGCGACCGCGACTCGCCGTACCGCGACTGGTACGTGTGGAGCGACTCTGAGCCCCCCGATCGTCAGCAGGGCATCGTCTTTCCCGGTGAGCAGACGGAGACGTGGTCTTTCGACGACCAGTCGAAGGCGTGGTACTTCCACCGCTTCTACGACTTCCAACCCGACCTCAACTGGTCGAACCCGGCGGTGCGCGCCGAGATCAAGAAGGTGATGGGCTTCTGGCTGCAGCTCGGTGCCTCCGGCTTTCGGGTCGATGCCGCCCCATTCGTGCTCGAACAGGTCGCGGCCGGCGTCGACCCTGGCCCCATGGACTTCTCGATCCTCGACGACTGGCGCCAGGACGTGCAGTGGCTCAAGGGGGACGCTGTGCTGCTGTGCGAGGCGAACGTCGGGCCCGACGACCTGGCGACCTACTGCGGCGCGCGCACCGACGGCCCGAACGACCGGGCGCACATGTTGTTCTCGTTCCTGCTGAACACCAAGCTCTGGTTGGGATTGGCGCGCCGTGACGCCGAGCCCGTCGTGGAGGCGCTCCAGGCGCAGCCTCGGCTGCCGGCGATGGCGCAGTGGGCGACGTTCTTGCGCAACCACGACGAGCTGGATCTGAGCAAGCTCACCAGCGAGCAGCGCGAGGACGTGTTCGCTGCGTTCGCGCCAAAGGACGACATGCGCATCTACGGGCGCGGCATCCGCCGCCGGCTGGCGCCCATGCTCGGTGGCGACCGGCGCCGCATCGAGCTGGCGTACTCGCTCCAGTTCTCCATGCCCGGAACCCCCGTCGTTCGGTACGGCGAGGAGATCGGGATGGGTGAGAACCTGGCTCTGCCCGGCCGCGAAGCGATCCGTACGCCGATGCAATGGGACGACGGACCGGCGGGTGGGTTCTCCAGCGCCGTCGATCAGGGTCTGGCGCCACTGGCCACGACTCGCGGCCGCTATGGCTCCCGGCGGCTCAACGTGCGGGCACAGCAGCGCGACGCCGGCTCGCTGCTGAGATGGTTCGAGCAGCTCATCACGACGCTGCGGGAGTGCCCCGAGATCGGGGTGGGTGTGTGCACCGTCGTCGACGTGCCGCTGCCTCGTTCGGTGCTCGCCCACCGCTTCGACGCGCCCGAAGGCTCCATCTTGCTGTTGCACAACCTCGCCGACGCGGCAGTCACCGTCGACATCGGCAAGCTCGACGTTATGACGGGTCGCCCCTTCGAGATCATCGCCGACGGACCGTACGAACGTCCCAACGCCAGGCTCACGGGGCTGGAGCTACGAGGATGGGGCTTCCGTTGGATCAGGTTGCGCCGTAGCAACGCTGTCTAGCAAGGTGCCTGTCAACAGATCTTCGCGACGTCTCGCGTTCACCGATCCCCCCGACGTAGGGTTGCGGCCATGACGATGGGACCGGTCGAGATCGAACGTAAGATCCGCCAGCTCGACAACGACGCGCAGTCGATCTACACGATGCTCTCGGCCATCCAAGGCACCCAGGAGCGCCATACCAACCGGCTCGGGGAGCTGGCCGTCAAGGTCGACTCGCTCGACGGCAAGGTCGACGGACTCGACACCAGACTCACCAGCCTTGACAGCAAAGTCGACGGACTCGACACCAGACTCACCAGCCTTGACAGCAAAGTCGACGGACTCGA
Organism: Nocardioidaceae bacterium; assembly: GCA_013698435.1. Taxonomy (GTDB): domain Bacteria; phylum Actinomycetota; class Actinomycetes; order Propionibacteriales; family Nocardioidaceae; genus JACDHG01. The sequence continues at coordinate 1,857 of JACCVA010000348.1, forward strand.
CACCGGAATGACCGGCGTCAACAGCAAGTTTGACACCGTGCTCGACCTGTTGCGGGCGGGTCCGGCCGGCCAGAGCTGACCCCGCTGGCTCGTCCCAGCAAGCGCTCAGTCGTCGAACAAGGCGCGCACGTCGTCGGCGTCGATCGGCGTACCGGCTGACCCGTCACCGTCGATCACCTGGGCGAACAAGGCAGCCTTGCGGACCTT
>JACCVA010000405.1 GCA_013698435.1 Nocardioidaceae bacterium
GCGGTGTCAGCGCGGGGGTGTGGTCGGCACTGAGCCGGTACGCCCTGCCACCGGCGGAGTCGGCGAGCCAGACATCGTCGTCGGCAACGAAGGTCAGGAGATCACCGCGAACATGGGGGAAGCGCAGGTAGCCATCGGTCGTCATGCAGCGACCCTAGCGACCGCCACACCCCGGCGGTCAACCTCGTTGGCTTGCCCGCTACGGGCACTTGCTGTGCTTACCAATTGCAGCTCGGGATCAGCGCAGGACGCGGCACCAGAGGTTGCTCACGTGGGACGGCGACGCGACATCACGGCGCTCGAGGGCCACGTCGGTGCCGCCCGTCACCCGGAACAGCGGCGTGCCGTCGCCGAGCAGCACTGGCGCTACAAGGGTGAGGATCTCGTCGAGCAAACCGTGCTCCAGGCACTGTCGTGCCACATCGGCGCCGAGGACATTGACGTATGCGCCTCCAGCGGCCGCCTTGGCGGCCGCAACTGCGTCCTGCAGGTTGTCGACGAAGGTGATACCAGGCGGCGACGTCTCTGGGGCGTGCCGGGTCAGGACGAACTGTGGACCTTCCCACCGCCGAACGCTTGCCCTCCTTCTCGGTGCCGCGGTGCGGGTCATCACCGACGTACCTGCGATGTCCGACCAACAGGGACCCGATCTGCTGGATGAGTTCGTCCACGACAGGATTCGGGCCGAGATGTGGCGCCAGCCACGACATGTCGCCGCCGGGGCCGGCGATGTAGCCGTCGGGGGACATCGTGACGGAGTAAATAAGCTTGGCCATCACCAATTCCTTCCACACACGGTCCGCGGTCGCCGGACGTATCTGAATGCTAGGACTGGCTGAACTTGCTGACTGCCGTCATGAGTCCTATACCGGCGTCCGGCGTCTCGCCAAGGGCCGGGCCAACCATTGAGCTCGAGCCGAGTAACGCTTCCCCGGCGACCAAGCTTGTACGCGCCGAGGTCGCCACGATGAGTGCACCTGTCTTGTCTCGGGGCGCGCGCCGGAGTCAAGGTCGAGGGATCACTCCAGGGGTTGTGTCCTGGTGTGGTCAAATGCGGAGCCGAGCCGCAGCACGAGTCCGGCGCCGATGATCATGACGACTCCGACCGAGACCAACCCCCATTTCGCCTCCCCGAGCCGGTCGGTCAGCCAACCCACCCAGTACGGACCGGCGAAGCCGGCGAGGTTCCCGATTGCGTTCACGGTCGCGATCCCTGCCGCTGCCGCAGCACCTATCAGGAACGCGGTCGGCAGCCGCCAGAAGCCCGGGAACGAGGCCATGATCGTCACCGCACACACGGACAGCCCGGCATACCCAACCCAGGGCGAAGCCGTGGCGAAGGCCGTGACGGCCAGCGCCAGCCACCGATGGTCATGGCGATGGCAGTCAGTCCCGCCGGCTGGTTACGACCGGCGACCAGTCGGTCCGACAGCACGATGGCAACTGTCCCGAGGGCGTAAGGTGCCGCCGTCAGCAAGGTGACATTGAAGGTTAGGTCGGCGAACTGTTACGACGCCCTTGTCAATTCGGCCGCGGCTGTAGCGCCTTGACAGGACGGTCTGAAGCTACCAACCAAAGGCTCATTCGGTCGCTCGGATGGCGATGCGTCCTTGCCGTTGTTCGCGCGGCCGTCGTACCTTGGTTCGACCGGTTCAGACCTCGGTTGAATAATCAGAAGGGACGCCCATGACCAACGTCAGCCCTGACGGGTCTGCTTCCGAAGAACACGTGGTCAACGAGTTCGGCTACCGACAGGAGCTGCGTCGCACTCTTCGCCAGTTCTCCGTATTCGCGGTGGCGTTTTCCATTATCTCGATCACGACTGGCATCTTCCTCAACTACTCGTTTGCGTTCAGCGAACTGGGACCTGCCAGTATTTGGACGTGGCCCCTCGCCGCGGTGGGGCAGACGCTCGTGGTGCTCGTGCTGGCAGAGCTTGCGACCCGGATCCCGCTGGCCGGTGCGAACTACCAGTGGGCGTCGCGACTCGTGGGTCCCACCTACGGGTGGTTCGTTGGTGCGCTCGGCATACTCAATCTCGCCGTGGGGCTGCCGGGCATCATGCTCCTGGCCGCTTCGCCGCTGCTGGAATATGTGCTCGGCATCGCCGCTCCCAGCCCACGGCTCACGCTGTTCCTCGCGCTCCTCATCCTGACCGTCGCTTATCTGATCAACGTGATCAGCGTGCAGGTCGCGGCTCGGGTGAATAACATCGCGGTCTTCACCGAGATCTTGGGCACGGTCGTGCTTGCAGTGGGGTTGTTTGTCTTGTGGGTCGCCGGATATAAGGACACCGGTCATGGCATCGGCTATCTGGGGCACGCGGTGCACCCGCCGGGCCAGTCGTACTTCTACGCGATCGTGCTCGCTTCGCTGCTCGGCATCTACACGATCGTGGCCTTCGAGACTGCCGCTGACATGTCCGAGGAGGCGGTGGATGCGCAGCGTTCGGTGCCGCGGGCAATGATCGGCGCTGTCGTCATCTCCGCTGTGCTCGGGATGATTGTGCTCATTGGCTTCACTATTGCTATTCCTAGCGACGCCGTCATCGCCGAGGGCGGGCTGCCGGGCGTGTTCCAGTACTGGATCGGCTCGGGGCTGGCGAGGACCTTTGTCGGGATCGTCGTCTTCTCGATGTTCGCCTTGACAGTGGTCGGTGCCGCGGCGAGTGCTCGGCTGTTGTTCGCTATGGCGCGGGACAACATGCTTCCCGGCTCGAAGGCGATCGCGCGGGTGAACCGAAGGACCTTGACGCCTCTGCCGGCGCTGCTGGTGTCCTACACACTCTGCGTCGCTGTCATGGTTTACGGCTACAACAGCGGAAACGCCTTCGGGACGCTTGTCGGCGCGACCGCCTTGGCTCCGTATCTTGTCTACCTGCTCACGGTGATCGCTTATGGCGCGAAGCGTCGGCGGCTCGAGACGCTCCCTGGCGCTTTCAATCTCGGCCGTTTCGCGGTGCCGGTGTTCGTGGCGGCGCTCGTGTGGCTGGTGGCTGCGGTGTTGGCGCTGTCGTTGCCTTCGGAGTTCCACAAAGCCGTCTACTACGTCGTCGGTGGTCTCGTGCTGGCGACGCTGTGGTGGTTGTTCGCCCTTCGTCCGCGGATCAAGAAGGGCGCGGCCGGGCCGATGATGGTGCGCGACGTAGCCGCGTCCGACCCGTCTGCAGAGTCACCGAGCCCAACAGGCCGATGACAGGGGCGTCGTCGGCGTGGCGGAACTGGGCTCGCAATCAGACGGCCTACCCGGCTCTGATCGAGCATCCGGCCGACGTCGACGACGTGGCTCAGATTGTGAAGCAGGCAGCCGAGGCGGGACGTACGGTGAAAGTCGCTGGTTCGGGCCACTCGTTCACCGCGGCGGCCGTAACCGACGGCACGTTGCTGCACCTAGACCGGCTCGCTGGTGTGCTTGATGCAGACGCGGAAACCGGCCTGGTCACGGTACAGGCGGGAATGCCCCTGCACGTTCTGAACCGTACGCTCGCGTCGACCGGTCTGGCGATGTCCAACCTGGGGGACATCGACCTGCAGACCGTCGCCGGCGCGATCTCGACAGGGACGCACGGGACCGGCGCCCGGCTGGGCGGGCTTGCGACCCAGGTGCGTCGGCTCGAGATCGTCCTGGGTGACGGCTCGGTAGTGGAGTGCTCAGCGACCGAGCGGCCTGGTCTGTTCAGCGCAGCGCGGGTCGGGCTGGGTGCGCTCGGGGTGCTGACGGCGGTCACCCTCCAGTGCGAACCGGCGTTCGTCCTGCACGCGCGGGAAGGGGCGATGGCGATCGACCGGGTTATGGCCGACCTCGACGAAATGGTCGAACGCAACGAGCACTTCGAGTTCTTCTGGTTCCCGCACACCGACGCGGCCATGGTCAAGCAGAACAACCGGCTGGAGCCTGGCGAGCCACGACAGCCGCTGAGTCGGGCGCGCTCGTGGGTTGAGGACGAGCTGCTCGCCAACGCCGCCTTCGAGGTGGTCTGCCAGTTGGGCCTGCGCAGACCTTCGCTGATCCCGAAGATCAACCGGCGAAGTGTGCGGCTGATGGGCGCACGGACATACACGGCGCCGTCGCACGAGGTCTTCTCCTCGCCACGTCGGGTGCGGTTCGTCGAGATGGAGTACGCCGTCCCCCGCGCCGCGGTGCATGAGGCGTTTGCCGCGATCCGCGCCGTGATCGAGCGCGAGCAGCTGATGGTGTCGTTCCCGGTCGAGGTGCGCGTGACGAAGGGCGACGACATCCCGCTGTCGACGGCGGTGGGCCGCGACTCGGCCTATCTCGCGGTCCACATGTACCGGGGCGAGCAGGACTACGAGCGCTTCTTCCGGGCCGTCGAGCGCGAGCTGACCGCCTTGGACGGACGACCGCACTGGGGCAAGCTGCACTATCGGAACTCGGCGGATCTGCGGCCGGTGTATCCGCAGTTCGATGAGTTCCTCGCGGCCAGAGACGAGGCCGACCCTGAGCGCGTGTTCCGCAACGCCTATCTCGACCGAGTGCTCGGCCGGTGACTGCCACGCCCTCATCCGGCCACGTACGACAGGCGGAACGGGGGCAACGGGGGCGAGCCCTGAGCCTCCGCGGTCGGGCTAGTGCCAAGTTGACCCCTCGGCCCGGGTGGCGAGCTGAACCGGTACCAGCGGCACCATCGACCCCCCGAGAACCTCGAACGAAGGCGCGGCCATGAATCTCTGTGACCTTACGACGCCGGCACTGGTCGTCGACGAAGCGGCAATGGAGCGGAACTTGTCGACGATGAGCAGCCACCGACCGGGTGCGCGGCTGCGTCCCCATGTCAAGGCGCACAAGACGACGGAACTCGCCCGGCGGCAACACACCCACGGCCATCGTGGTTTCACGGTGGCCACGGTGCGGGAGGTCGTCGGGATGGCCGAAGCTGGGTTGGGCGACGACCTGCTGCTTGCTAACGAGGTCCTCGACATGCGGCGCCTTCGCGCCGTCGTTGAAGACGGTGCGCGCGTGACGGTGGCGGTCGACTCCGAGCCGGTCGTGCGTGCGGCCGTCGAGGGGGGAGTGCTCGAGGTCCTCATCGATGTGAATGTCGGGCTTCCCCGCTGCGGCGTCGCCCCGGACGGGGCCGGTGCCCTGGCTGACCTGTGCCGCTCACTCGGGCTCGATGTGCGGGGAGTGATGGGCTACGAGGGGCACCTCATGCTCCTCGCGGACCCCTCCGACCGACTGCGCCAGACCGAGCAGTGCATGGAACTGTTGCTCCGCGCGCATGCCGACGTAGGCGGGGACGTCATCTCCGGCGGCGGCACCGGCACCTGGATCAGCAACACCTGGGTCACGGAACTGCAGGCGGGGTCGTACGTGCTGATGGACTCGGCCTACGCCGCGATCCCGGACGTGACCTTCGAGCAGGCGCTGACCGTGTTGACCACCATCGTGTCGGTCAACACCGCCGGCTGGGCCGTCGCGGATGCCGGGCTCAAGGCGTTCGGGATGGACCACGGCAATCCGACCGTCCCTGGAGCCGACGTGTGGTTCTGCTCCGACGAGCACACCGTCTTCGCGATGCGGGACGGTGCGCCCTTGCCCGCCGTCGGTGAACGGATCCAGATGGTGCCTGCGCACGTCGACCCGACATGCGCGCTGCACGAGCAGATGTACCTGGTGGACCCTCACGGCGTCGTGCGGGAAACGTGGCCGGTGGACCTTCGCGGCTGGTGATCACGCAAGGCCCCGCAGACCGTGTGGAGGCCTGCGCGGCGTGGGTGCTCGAGTCGCGGATGCCGCGGGGCTTCTCGTGCTGCCCCATCCAGAGCCCCTCGGCGTAGCCGCACCACCGGTCACTTGGGTGTTGTTTGTCCACAACTTGGTGTTCAGGGCTAGTCAGGCTGTTCGGGCGTTTGGCACACTCCCAGAGTCGTCGCACCGGGACGGGGCTGATTGTCGTGAGTCGCACTCTCACTACAGGTGGCCGGTCCATGCCGCCCGCGATCGAGGCCCTGGACGCCGACGTACGCGACGAGGTGCGACGCAGTGGCATCGACCCGCTGACCCAGGTCGAGACCGTACGCCGGTTCGCGCAGTCGGTGGTGCGCGCGCACGATGACCGCAGCCTTTCCGGAGCGGTCCGACCACTCGACGACCCGGAGCGGATGGTCGCCGAACTGGTCGCCCGGGTGGCCGGCTTCGGGCCGTTGCAGGCATACCTCGACGACCCGGCCGTAGAGGAGGTCTGGATCAACCAGCCGGACCGGGTCTTCGTCGCCCGCGACGGAAGCCATGAGCTGACCACGACGATCCTGACTGCCGCAGAGGTGCGTGACCTCGTGGAGCGGATGCTCAAGACATCCGGCCGACGGCTCGACCTGTCCTCGCCGTTCGTCGACGCGATGCTGCCGTCGGGACACCGGTTGCACGTCGTGCTCGACGGCATCACCCGCGGTTTCAGCGCAGTCAACATCCGCAAGTTCGTGGTGCGGGCGAATCGCTTGTCCGAGCTGGTGGAGCTCGGCACGCTGACGCGGCAGGCGGCGGCCTTTCTGGACGCCTGCGTGGTGGCGGGGCTCAACATCGTGGTGGCGGGCGGCACGCAGGCGGGCAAGACGACATTGCTCAACACGTTGGGTTCTGCCGTGCCGGGTCGCGAGCGGATCGTGTCCGCGGAGGAGGTCTACGAGCTGCGTTTCGACCACCCGGACTGGGTGGCCATGCAGACGCGGCAGTCCGGCCTCGAGGGCACCGGCGAGATCAAGCTCAGGCATCTGGTAAAGGAAGCACTGCGGATGCGGCCGTCGCGGATCGTGGTCGGGGAGGTGCGGGCCGAGGAGTGCCTCGACCTGCTGCTGGCCCTGAACAGCGGACTGCCCGGCATGGCCACCGTGCACGCCAACTCCGCCCGCGAGGCGCTCGTCAAGCTGTGCACGCTTCCGCTGCTGGCTGGGGAGAATATACAAAAGGGAGTGTATTTGGACTACGCTGATGGGCATGGCCGAACGAGGCATCATCTACGGCCGTGCCTCTCGCGACCCCAAGGGCGGTGGCACGAGCGTCACGAAGCAGCTCGAACGTGGCCGCGACTTCGCGAAGCGGGAGAAAGTGCAGGTCATCGCCGAGATACGCGACGACAACAAGTCGGCCTCCCGAGGGTCCCGCGAGCGCGAAGGGTTCGGGGTGGTCCGCGGCCTGATCGAGCGCGAACAAGCGGATCTGCTCATTCTCTGGGAGGTCTCCCGGTCGTCCCGTGATCTCGAAGAGTTCATGCGACTGGTCAACGCCTGTTCGGATAATGGCTTAGAGATTGCCGTCTCTGGCACCCGACACGACCCCTCCAAGGTCAACGACTGGCTGCCGCTCGTCTTCCAGGGCGTCATGGCTGAAGCAGAGGCGCGCCGAATAAAGCAGCGCAACATTGACAGCGTCGAAACCAACGCCATGCGCGGGACGCC
>JACCVA010000080.1 GCA_013698435.1 Nocardioidaceae bacterium
GGGAGGCACTCACCGGTGAGGTGTCGCTTGTCATCAGATACCTCCAACGAATCGGCCCGGCGCCAGATGGTGGTCGGGATCGAGCTGGTCCTTGAGTCGCCGCATGAGGTCGAGCCCTGGCACTGGCCCCCACATGTCGAGTGCGTCGCGCACCGCGGCCGGTGCGGTGAGGACGACGACGCTTCCGCCGTACGAGCCGGCGGCTAGGCGCAGATCCTCGACCACGGCAGCGACTGCCTCTGGTTTGGTGCCCGCGCGAAGTGCGGCGTAGAGCACTCCGGTTGCCGATCCGCGGACGCCGATGGGGACCCCGTGGCGGTCTGCGGCATGTCGGACGGCGGTCAGCAGCTTGGGCAGGCCGGCAATTTCGGTCGTAAGCTTCAGGCCGACCTCCTCGGACGCGTCGAAGGGATACCTGCCGAACCACGACGGCGCCTGGCCCTCAGCGGCCCCCGCGCCCAGCAGCCCTGCCGTCACCGCCGCGCGCCCGGACACGCCGTCTTGCGTCCCTTCTATCAGGACTGCAACGGTGAGAGGTCCATCAGCAGGCTGATCCACCTCCACCGCGCTGGGGACGACCTGCGAGTTCGTCAATTCGGCTGCTACTCGCCCGGCCTCCTCCGCGTCGCGGAACTCTGCGCTGAGGACACGGCTCGCCATCGGCAGCGGGTGCAGCCGAAACGCTACCTGCGTCACCAGCCCGAGGGTGCCGTAGGAACCAATGAGGAGCTTTCCGAAGTCGTATCCGGCGACGTTCTTCACGACCTTGCCCCCGGCCTTGGCGACCACTCCGTCGGAGCGCACGAATGTGACCCCGATCAAAAGGTCCCGCAGCGTTCCGTACAGCATGCGTCGTGGGCCGCTGGTATTGGTGGCCACAACCCCGCCGACGGTGGCACCGTCCTCGGCGACGTCCAACGCAAGTTGCTGACCGGAGTCGGCCAGGGTGGCCTGTAGGGTCTCGACCGGCGTGCCGGCGAGCACCACAACCACGAGATCCCCGGCCGCATGCTCCACCACGCCTGAGATTCGAGTCGTGTCGAGGACGAGGTCGAGACCGGTTGGCGCAGCTCCCCAGTCGAGCTTGGTGCCTGCCCCACGAGCCACAACCCGCAGGTCATGCTCCGTGGCCAGCCGGAGCACTTCTGACACCTCCTCCGTCGTGGCCGGAGACGCGACGTAGCGCGCTGGCACGCCCGCCACCATGTCCGTGTCGTCGGCCGTTCGAGCACCTTCGTCGCATACCTTGCGCAGGTCGTCGAGGATGACGTCTGACGTCATAATCAGAAGACCTCCGCCATGCCCGACTCCTGCAATGGGTGCACGCCCTTGTGGCGGCCCGGCACCTCACCACAGAGCCGTGGGGTAGGAAAGATCTTCCCCGGGTTGGACAGGTGTTCCGGGTCGAACGCGCAGCGCAGCAGTTGCATGGTGTCGAGGTCGTCGTCGGTGAACATTCGCGGCATGTATTTCGCCTTGTCCATGCCGACGCCGTGCTCGCCCGTGATGGACCCTCCGAACTCGATGCACAGGTCGAGAATCGCTCCGGACACCTCCTCGGCTTCCTCCGCCTGCCCCGGCACAGCCTCGTCGAACAGCACCAGGGGGTGCAGGTTTCCGTCACCGGCATGGAAGACGTTCGCGACGCGGACACCACTGGAACCGGACAGCTCGGCGATCCGACGCAGTACGTCGGGCAACGCGGAGCGCGGGATAACGCCATCCTGCACGATGTAGTCGGGACTGATACGTCCCACCGCAGCAAAGGCGGATTTGCGGCCCTTCCAGAATAGGGCGCGCTCGACGTCGTCTGTGGCGACCCGGATTTCAAAAGCCCCGTTGTCGCGGCAGTGGGTCTCAACCGCTGTGAACTGAGCGTCGACCTCCGCCGCCGGACCATCGAGCTCTACGATGAGCACCGCCCCGGCATCGTGGGGGTAGTCGCAGTGGACGGCAGCTTCGGCTGCCTCGATCGCCAACGCATCCATCATCTCGATGGCGGCCGGGATCACCCCCGCGCCGATGATGGCCGACACCGCTCCTCCGGCGTCGTCGGTGGAGGAGAACGCGGCGAGCAGCGTGCGCACGGCCTCTGGCGTTCGCATCAGCCGCAGGGTGGCCTCGGTGGCGATGCCGAGCGTGCCTTCAGAACCGACGAACGCGCCAAGCAGGTCATATCCGGGTGGGTCGGGTGCCTTGCCCCCCAGCCGTACGACGTCACCGTCGGGGGCGACGAGCTCGACTCCCAGGACGTGGTTCGTGGTGAAGCCGTACTTCAGGCAGTGCGCGCCGCCGGAGTTCTCGGCGACGTTGCCGCCGATCGAACAGATCTGCTGGCTTGACGGGTCTGGTGCGTAGTAGTAGCCGAAAGGGCTGGCAGCCTTGGTCACTTGTAGGTTGATGGCTCCGGGTTCGACGACCGCCCGCTGATTGGCGGCGTCTACTTCCTTTATCGCCCGCATCTGGGAGGTGACGATCAGCACCCCCTCGGCGTGCGGAAGTGCGCCCCCGGACAAACCGGTGCCCGACCCGCGGGCGACATACGGCACCTTCGCGTCGACACAAGCGCGGACCACGGCCGCGACCTCGTCGGTGGTCTGGGGAAGCACGACGATCGCAGGCATCACCTTGTAGTGAGCGAGCCCGTCGCACTCGTAGGTCCGCAGTTGTTGACGGTCGGTGAGTACGGCGTCGGCGCCTATCTCAGACCGTAACCGGGCGGCCAGGTGGTCCATGTCCATGCGTGCCTCCACTCGCTCAGGGCATCTGCTCGTAAGCCGGCAACGTGAGGAAGTCGGCGAAGTCGGCGGTCAGGGCCATGTCAGAAAACAGGGAATGAGCGTCGTCCCATCTCCCCTTGCCGAAAGCCTCGTCGCCAACGGACTGCTCGATCTTGTGCATCTCCTCGTCGATCAGCCGTTCCACCAGGTCGCGCGTGACGGTCTGGCCGTCG
>JACCVA010000362.1 GCA_013698435.1 Nocardioidaceae bacterium
ACCAGGCCGAACATCGCCATCGAGTCGAAGTACACCGCCCACGGGAACAAGAAGATGATCTCGATGTCGAACACGATGAAGAGCATCGCGGTGATGTAGTACTTCACCGGGAACTTGCCGCCGCCAATCGGCTGCGGCGTCGGCTGGATGCCACACTCGTACGAGTCGAGCTTGGCGCGGTTGTAGCGCTTGGGTCCCAGCATCGAGCTGGCCACGACCGAGCCCACCGCGAACGCAGCAGCCAGCGCCCCTAGCCCCAGGATGGGGATGTATGCGTTCATCGTGGCGAGCTCCCCTTGTCTGTGGTGGTGCCGCTTGGCCTGGTCGCGTTCGCGGTGTCAGCATCGTAGTGACCGTCTCTCACGCCGCGGGAGCGACCTTCGACAGGCCGTTGACAATCCGGTCCATGGCATCGCCGTCGCGAGGGTCGGTCAGGTTAGCCAGCATCTTGAGAGCGAACCTCATCAGCGTCGGACGGGGCAGCCCGTGCCTGGTGGCGTACCGCATCAGCTTCGGGTTTCCGATGGCCTTCACGAAGACCCGGCCCAACGTGTAGTAGCCGCCGTAACGCTCATCGAGTGCCGTGACATAGCCCTCGAGCGCGCGCTCCTGGCCCGACGCCGTCGTGCGGCTGAGTGCCTGGGTGATGACCTCGGCGGCCATCTCACCGGACTCCATCGCGTAGGCGATGCCCTCGCCGTTGAAGGGGTTGACCATGCCGCCTGCGTCACCGACCAGCAACATGCCGTTTGCGTAGTGAGGTTTGCGGTTGAACCCCATCGGCAGCGCGGCCCCCCGGATCGGCTGGGTGCGGTTGGGCTCGCGGAAGCCCCACACCTCGGGGGTGTGGTCGAGCCAGCGCTTCAGCAGCTGGTGGTAGTCGACGTGCTGAAACGCCGACGACGTGTTGAGGATGCCGAGCCCGACGTTGACGGTTCCGTCGCCCACCCCGAAGATCCAGCCGTAGCCCGGCAGCAGCGCACTCTTGCCTGGCTCCCCGTCCCACAGCTCGAGCCACGACTCGAGCCAGTCGTCGTCGTGGCGAGCAGACGTGTAGTAGGTGCGCACCGCGACCCCCATCGGGCGGTCGTCGCGCTTGCGGAGCCCCATCGCCAGGCTGAGACGGGTGGAGTTGCCGTCAGCCGCGATCACGATCGGAGCCCGGTAGGTGACCTCGTCGCCGACCTTGCGACCGGAACCGCGGTGCGACTCCTGCTCGACGGGCGCGGCGGTGACCCCCACGATGCGACCATCGCGGTCGAGCACGGGACCGGTCACGGCCGTGCGCTCGTAAAGGCGCGCCCCGTTCTTCTGTGCGTGCCGGGCCAAGATCTCGTCGAAGTCGAGGCGGGTGCGGACGAGCCCGTAGCCGGGGTAAGCCGCCAGGTCCGGCCACGGCAGCTCGAGTCGGTGACCTCCACCGACGATGCGTAGCCCCTGGTTCTTGATCCACCCGGGTGCGTCGATGTCGACGCCCATAGCGACCAGCTGCCGGACCGCCCGGGGAGTAAGCCCGTCGCCGCAGACCTTCTCGCGCGGGAAGGCGGTCTTCTCGAGGAGCAGGACATCGACCCCGGCCTGGGCGAGGTAGCTGGCGGCCGTTGCACCTCCGGGGCCGGCGCCGACGACGATGACGTCCGCCTGCCGCTCATCGGTGGAGGGCTTGGTCATGGCCGGTCCTTCGTCCGCCTGCGGGTGTCGCTCTGGCTGCGCTGCGTGCCGTGCGTCGACGTACGTGTGAACATGTGAAAACGTTCACTAACGCCTGCGTCGCCAGTGTAGGACGAAAAGTCCGGCGACACACAACCGGCGCAGCGCTGCATAGTTTCGGCGCTGACGCCGCCGCGGCGGCGGCGGTGTGAGGAGTCAGCGGCGCGCGACGCCGTAAGCGTGGGTGATGTCGAGCCGGCAGACCAGCCGCCGGTCGTCGACCATTGCTCTGCGGTACTCGTCCCAGTCAGGATGGTCCTCGCCACGGATGCTGCGATAGACCTCGACGAGCTCCTCCACGGCTGCGTCGTGCGGGTCCTTGGCCACTTCCGACAACGTCGCGTCCCCCTCGACAACGGTGTACGCCCATCCGTCGGCACTCGTGACGTACAGGGAGCCGCGCGGGTCGCGACGCAGGTTCGCCGTCTTCGCCCGCCCCTCGGTGATGGAGATGCGAACCCGACGAGCGTCGGCGTCGTACTCGTAGTTGATGTTGGACAGCTGCGGCCGCCCGTCACGTTTCAGTGTCACGAGCACGCCAAGGTTGCTCTTTGTCACCAGCGTGAGCAGAGCCGTATCGATCGCCATGCGTGCACTGTGGCAAACGCGCCTCGGTGCCGCAAACGCAGCGTCCCTCACCGGCCCCCCAGCGGCCGCGCCTACGTTGGTCAGCGGCCAGGGCGAGGGAGCCGGCGGTCCGCTGCCACGAACGCGCTGCCGAGGCCCAGCACCAGCACCGTCACCCCGACCGCGTTGAGCCCGACCCGGGCGAGGCCGAGGGTGCCGGAGTCGAGGAACGGGTAGGGATACCAATCCGACGCCGCGCCGAGAAGCTGTGTGTAGACGAAGTATGCCAGCGGCCACACAATGACGACGCCGAGGACGCGGTGGCTGGCGCGCGCGGCCGGGCCGAACAGCAGCCATCCCCCGACGGTCATGACCGGGGCGACGTAGTGGAAGAGCAGGTCGGTCAACCACGGCGCACCTTCGAGGTCGAGGAGCGGGCGCAGCACGACGATGTAGACGACGAACGTGACGGCCATGGCGAGAATTGCCGCGAACCGTGCCACCCGCCAGGCGGGCCCGTCGCGATGTGGGTCGCGCAGCAGCAGTGCTGCGGTCACCATCGAGACGATATTGCTCTGAACGGTGAAGTAGCTGAAGAAGCGCAGCACGCGTTCGGGAGCTGCGGCCGAGCCCCCGTCGTCCTCGACCAGCACGTTGACGCCGCGAACGACAAGCACCAGCTGGATCACGATTGCGCTGGCGATGACGAGGACGGTGCAGGCGTGCCAGCCCGCAGCGACGCGTCCATGTCTCA
>JACCVA010000368.1 GCA_013698435.1 Nocardioidaceae bacterium
AGTATGCGCACGTCGTCTCCTGACCTCCGGCGGGACCTAGTCCCCACTCGCTTCAGCCTACACCCGCGTCGCCTTGACGACGCCGAGCAAGCCGGCCCTGCGATCGCGGCAAGGCTCGCGGCCCGGTCCAGCTCGTCGAGGGTGGACGCGCGGCCCTGGCACGCGCGCCTCAGTCAGGTATCTTCGCTGGTCACACGCGCTTTTCGGGAGGGCTGCACGCGCATCGGCTCGCCGGGCATCTTGGGGTACTCCGGGGGGTAGGGCATGTCGCCCAGGCCGTCGGCCTCGTCACGTTCGTACATCTCCAGCAGCGGGTCCAGCGAGTGATGCACGTCGTCGATCTCGGCGTGCAGGTCGCCACGCTCGGCAACGCGCGCGGGCACGGTACGGAAGGTGAACTCGCGCGGGTCGAGGCCGTCGAGCTCCTCCCAGGCGACGGGGGTCGACACCGGGCCGCCGGGCAGCGGCCGCAGGCTGTAGGCACTGGCGATGGTGCGGTCGCGGGCGTTTTGGTTGTAGTCGACGAAGATCGCCTCGCCGCGCTCTTCCTTCCACCACTTGGTGGTGACCCGGCCAGGCATCCGGCGCTCCAGCTCCCGACCGAACGCGATGGCGGCGTGCCGCACGTCGGTGAACGTCCATCGCGGCTCGACCCGCACATAGATGTGCACACCACGGTTGCCCGACGTCTTCGGGAAGCCACGGATGCCGAGGTCGGACAGCAGCGACCGTGCCTCACCGGCGACTCGGACGGCGTCGGCGAAGTCGGTGCCCGGCTGTGGGTCGAGGTCGAGGCGCAGCTCGTCCGGGTGGTCGACGTCGTCTCGGCGTACCGGCCATGGGTGGAACGTGATCGTGCCGATCTGCGCGGCCCAGGCCGCGACAGCGGCTTCGGTGGGGCAGACCTCGTCGGCGGTTCGACCCGACGGGAACGTGATGTGAGCCGTCTCCACCCACGGCGGTGCACCCTTGGGGATGCGCTTTTGGAAGAACGCGTTGCCATGCGGATCGCTGCGGGTGGCCTGCTTGATGCCGGGATGGACGCCCTTCGGCCACCGCTCGAGGGTGGTGGGGCGCAGGTGCAGCGCCCGCAGGATCGCCTCGCCGACACTCGCGTAGTACTGCACGACATCGAGCTTGGTCGCCGCCGGGGTCGTGTCGGTGGCCGGGAAGATCACCCGGTCGGCACTGCTGACCCGCACCTTCGTGCCGGCCACCTCTATCTCCGACGCCGCCTCAGCCATGAGCCCAGACTATCCAGACGTGCTGGCGCCGCAGCGCACCTCGCAGAGCGCATCTGCCAACTGCCGCCGGTGAATATTGTTCACCTTTGTTCGCCTGCAGGTCTCCCCGACTTCGCCGAACCTGGCTTAGGTTGGCCCGGACACCCACACCACTCCCGACGGGACTCCCTTCGTGACCGCACGCACCCAGCTTCGCCGGCGGCTGCTCGCCGCCGCGCTCCCCGGCGCCGTCGCCGCCACCCTCGTCACCTTTCCGGCAACCCCCACCCAAGCCGTCACCACCACGGGCGAGTGTGGCGACCCGGCGACCTTCATCCACCAGATCCAGGGCTCCGGTGCAGCGTTCGACCCCACCTTCGGCGGCACCCAGATCATTGAGGGCGTTGCCACTGCGGCGATGCTTGGTGGTGTGTTCGTGCAGGAGGAGGCCGCCGACGTCGACACTGACCCCCAGACCTCCGAAGGCATCTTCGTCTTCTTGTCCGGGCAGACCGCACCCCAGGAGGGGTCACTCGTCCGCGTCCTCGGCACGGTCGCTGAGTTCGGCGGCAAGACCCAGCTGACCGACGTCACTGTCAAGAGCTGTGCCGTTGTCCCGACCCCCATCGTGTCGACCCCGGTCACCTTCCCGGTCGCCTCAACCACCGACCTGGAGCGCTTCGAGGGCATGCAAGTTCAGCTCACCCAAGAAATGGTGATCAGCGAGTACTTCAACTACGCCCGCTTCGGCGAGGTCGTGGTCGGTCTGCCGCTGGAGGGCCAGGACCGTCTCTACACCCCCACCGCCGTGGTGGAGCCGGGTGATGCAGCGCGGGCGCTCGCTGCCGAGTATGCACGCCGCATCGTCACCATCGACGACGTCTCGACCGCCCAGAACCCCTCCGCGATCCCACACCCCGGCAACGGTGAGCCTTTCAGCTTGACGAACCGTTTCCGTGGCGGCGACACCATCACCGGTATCCAGGGCATTCTCGATGACAGCTTCAACCGGTACCGCATTCAGCCGACGGTGTATGGCACCTACACAGCCAAGAACGCGCGGCCCGCGGACGCACCAGCTGTCGGCGGCCAGCTCCAGGTAGCCAGCTTCAATGTGCTCAACTACTTCCTCACGCTCAACCAGGGTACGAACAAGTGCGGTCCCGCACTCAACCAGGGCTGCCGCGGTGCCAATGACGCAGCAGAGCTCACCCGCCAGCGGGACAAGATCCTTGCGGCGCTGACCGAGCTCGACGCGGACGTCGTCGGTCTGATGGAGATGGAGAACAGCCCCGGCGTCGAACCGGCGGCAGACCTCGTCAAGGGGCTCAACGAACGCCTCGGTGTAGGAACCTACGCCTACGTCGACACAGGCGTCGTCGGGACGGACGCGATCCGGGTCGGCATGCTCTACAAGCCCGGCACGGTCATGCCTGTGGGTGCCTTCGACATCTTGAACTCCGCGGACGACCCAAGGTTCGATGACACCAAGAACCGCCCGATGCTGACTCAGACGTTCGACGAGGTTGCGTCAGGCGAGCGGTTCACAGTCTCCGTCAACCACCTGAAGTCCAAGGGCTCGGCCTGCACCGGCGACGCGGACACAGGCGACGGGCAGGGCAACTGCAACGTGGCACGTACGCAGGCTGCCGAAGCCATCGTCGACCACCTCGCTGAGGACCCGACCAGTAGCGGCGACCCCGACCACCTGATCATCGGCGACCTCAACTCCTACGACCACGAGGACCCGATCGACGCGCTCGTGGCCGGCGGCTTCACCGACATGGTCAAGCAGTTCAACGGTGAGTACGCCTACAGCTATGTGTTCGACGGCATGGCGGGATATCTCGACCACGCGCTCGCCAGCGCGACACTGGTGGAACAGGTGAGCGGAGCGGCGGAATGGCACATCAACGCTGACGAGCCGAGCATTCTCGACTACGACATGTCGTTCAAGCCACCGGCCGTTGACGCGCTCTACGCCGCCGACCCCTTCCGGGCGTCCGACCACGACGCCGTCCTCGTCGGCCTGAACCTGCAGAGCCCCGACGACGTGGCGCTGAGCGCGGCTGTCGTCCCGTCCAGCATCGTCTTCGGCCAAACTGCGGCCGTGCAGGGGACGCTGACCAAGGCTGACGACGGCGCGCCGGTCGCTGGAGCGACGGTGACGTTGCAGTCCCGGGTCCCCGGTGCGGCCGACTGGACGACCACCGCCAGCACAGCGACGACCGGCACGGACGGCGCGTACAGCTTCACCGTCTCCCCCGACCGAAACCTGGACTATCGCGTGGTCTACGACGGCGACACCGCAAACAAGCCGTCGCAGAGCGCACCGGTGCACGTCGACGTGGCCACCAGGGTCACGATCACCGCCAGCGACACCACCATCAGGAAGGGCGGCACGGTGACCTTCTTCGGCGTGGTCGCACCCAACCACG
>JACCVA010000371.1 GCA_013698435.1 Nocardioidaceae bacterium
CGAGCACGACGTCCAGCGGCGTGTCGAGCTCCTCGAGGATCTGGGTCAGGGCTTCGGCCTGCCGCACGGTCCGAGGGAACCCATCGAGAAGGAAGCCCGGCTCCGTGTCACCTTGGGCGAGTCGATCCCGGATGATGCCGATGGTGACCTCATCGGGGACGAGGTCGCCCGCGTCCATGTAGGCCTTCGCCTTCTTGCCGAGGTCGCTCTGCTCCGCGATGTTGGCGCGGAAGATGTCGCCGGTCGAAATCGACGGGATCTTGTAGTGCTCGGCGATGTACTTGGCTTGCGTCCCCTTGCCGGCACCAGGCGCGCCGACCAACACGACGCGCATTACCGAAGGAACCCCTCGTAGTGCCGCTGCTGCAGCTGGCTCTCGATCTGCTTCACGGTGTCCAGCCCGACGCCGACCATGATCAGCAAGGATGTGCCCCCGAACGGGAAGTTCTGGTTCGCGTTGACCACCACGAGCGCCACCAACGGCACGAGCGCGACCAGACCCAGGTACATGGCACCCGGGAACGTGATGCGTGACAGCACGTACGCCAGGTAGTCCTCGGTCGGCTTGCCTGCACGGATACCTGGCACGAAGCCGCCGTACTTCTTCATGTTGTCGGCGACCTCGGTCGGGTTGAACGTGATCGCGACGTAGAAGTAGGTGAAGAAAACGATCAGCAGGAAGTACGTCAGCATGTAGTAGGGGTGGTCACCGCGCACGAAGTGCTGGTTCACCCAGGCGGTCCAGGAGGCGTTCGGGTTGAACTGCGAGGCCAGCGCGGGAAGGTAGAGCAGGCTGCTGGCGAAGATGACCGGGATGACGCCGGCCTGGTTGACCTTCAGCGGGATGTACGTCGAGGTCCCACCGAACATCTTGCGCCCGACCATGCGCCGGGCGTACTGCACCGGGATCCGGCGTTGGGCTTGCTCGATGAAGATTACCGCCGCGATGATGACGAGGCCGATCAGGATCACGATCGCGAAGACGTCCCAGCCGCGCGCCTGCCGGATGCCCCAGAGGGCGCCCGGGAAGCTCGACACCACCGACGTGAAGATCATGATCGACATGCCGTTACCGATGCCGCGCTCGGTGATGAGCTCACCGAACCACATGATCATGGCGGTTCCGGCGGTCATCGTGATGATCATGACGAGCATGGTGGTCAGCCGGTCGTTGACCAGCAGGGACCCCTGGCTGTTGCTGCCCTGGAAGATCTGGCCGGTCCTGGCCAACGCCACAATGCCGGTCGACTGCAGGATGGCCAGACCGAGAGTCAGATATCGGGTGTACTGGGTGATCTTGGCGGTCCCTGCCTGGCCTTCCTTCTTCAGCGTCTCCAACCGTGGGATCACCACGGTGAGCAGCTGCAAGATGATGCTGGCGGTGATGTAAGGCATGATGCCGAGCGCAAAGATCGTCAGCTTCAGCAGCGCACCGCCGGAGAACAGGTTGATGAGACCGTAGATGCCGTCGTTGCCGACACCCTTGATGCCCTCTTGCACTTTTACGTAGTCGACGCCCGGCGTCGGGATCGACGAGCCGAGTCGGAACAAGAGGATGATGAACAGCACGAACAGCAACTTGCGTCGCAGGTCCGGAGTCCGGAACGCGTTGACGAAGGCGCTTAGCACCAGGTCCTCCCAGCGATCCCCCGGCTGGGAGATACGTTCGTGTCGGAGTCTGAACGTGCCTCATCGGACAGATGAGTACTCCCGGACAATAACAGTCGTCCCCAAACCCGCCGGTGCGAGCCAGGCCTTGCGTGATGCGTCAGAGCTCGGTCGTCGATCCGCCTGCCGCGGCGATCTTGTCCTTCGCCGAGGCCGAGAACTTGTGCGCGCTGACGTCAAGTGCGACGCCGAGCTCGCCACCGCCCAGCACCTTCACCGGCGCGTTGTCGCGGACCGCACCTTTGGCAACCAGCGAGGTCGGGGTGACCTCGCCGCCGTCAGGAAACAGCTCGTTGAGGCGGTCGAGGTTGACGACCTGGAACTCGACGCGGAAGGGGTTCTTGAAGCCCTTGAGCTTGGGCAGCCTCATGTGCAGCGGCATCTGGCCGCCCTCGAAGCCGGCATGCACCTGGTAGCGGGCCTTCGTTCCCTTCGTCCCGCGTCCGGCGGTCTTGCCCTTGCTGCCCTCACCGCGACCGACTCGGGTCTTGGCGGTCTTGGCACCTGGCGCTGGGCGCAGGTGATGAAGTTTGAGCGTCATGTCAGTCAACCTCCTCGACTGCGATGAGATGCGGGATCGTGGAGAGCATGCCGCGGATCTCGGGGCGGTCCTCCTGGACCACGACGTCGCCGATCCGCTTCAGGCCGAGACTGCGAAGCGTCTCCCGCTGGTTCTTCTTCCGGCCGATGCCGGACCTGACCTGCTGGACCTTCAGGCGGGCCATCACTCGGCCACCTCTGCACGCGCCTTGAGCAGAGCCGCCGGGGCGACCTGCTCGACGGTGAGGCCACGCTGGGCGGCAACCGACTCCGGCGTACGCAGCATCTGCAAGGCCGCCACGGTGGCACCGACGATGTTGAGCGCGTTAGACGAGCCCAGCGATTTGCTCAGCACGTCGTGGATGCCGGCGCACTCGAGCACTGCGCGAACCGGCCCACCTGCGATCACTCCGGTACCGGGAGCAGCCGGGCGCAGCATGACCACGCCGGCGGACTTCTCACCCTGAACCGGGTGCGGGATGGTGCCTTGGCTCCGGGGCACCTTGAACATGGACTTCTTGGCCTCTTCGACGCCCTTGGCGATCGCGGCCGGGAACTCCTTGGCCTTGCCGTATCCCACACCGACGCTGCCGTCGCCGTCACCGACGACGACCAGGGCGGTGAAGCTGAAGCGACGACCACCCTTCACGACCTTGGCGACACGGTTCGTCGCCACGACGCGCTCGATGTAGGCGGTCTTCTCCGCCCCCGGGCCGCGACCGTCGCGGCCTCGGCGGTCGGAACCGGCACCACCACTGCGGCGCTGGGGTCCGCTCATTCGAACTACCTTCTCTCTGTTACGTCAGTCAGTCGTTGGTCGGGCTAGAAGGCCAGGCCGCCTTCGCGGGCGCCGTCGGCCAGGGCGGCGATGCGCCCGTGGTACTTGTTGCCGGCGCGGTCGAAGACGACCGAGTCGACACCGGCGGCCTTGGCGCGTTCGGCGACGAGCTCGCCGACCCTCTTCGCCTTGGCAGTCTTGTCGCCATCGTGGGCGCGCAGGTCGGTCTCCATCGTGCTCGCCGAGACCAGCGTCTTGCCGGCGAGGTCGTCGACCACCTGGACGAAGAGGTGCCGGCTCGACCTGGTCACGATGAGACGCGGCCGGGCGGCGGAGCCATGGATCTTCTTGCGACCCCGCACCTGGCGACGTGTACGAGACGCCGTCTTTGCTGCGGTGTGCTTGCGAGCCTTGAGGGCGATGGTCATCACTTACCAGCCTTTCCGACCTTGCGGCGGATCTGTTCGCCGGCGTAACGGATGCCCTTGCCCTTGTAGGGCTCGGGCTTGCGGAGCTTGCGGATCTTTGCCGCGACCTCTCCGACTGCTTGCTTGTCGATCCCCTGCACGGCGAGCCGGGTCGGGCCTTCAACGGTGAAAGTGATGCCGTCAGGCGCGTTGACGGTGATCGAGTGGCTGTAGCCGAGCGAGAACTCCAACGAGGTCGGGCCCTTGGGTACGACGCGGTATCCGACGCCGACGATCTCGAGCCTCTTCACGTAGCCGTCGGTCACGCCCGTCACCATGTTGGCGATCAGGGTGCGCGACAGCCCGTGCAGCGACCTGCTCTCACGCTCGTCGTTCGGACGGGCGACCACGACGGTGCCGTCCTCGCCCTGCGCGACCGTGATGGGCTCACGCACGGTGTGCGTCAAGGTGCCCTTCGGGCCCTTGACTGTCACCAACTGATCCTGGATGGCCACGTCGACCCCGGACGGCACCGTGATGGGGAGCTTGCCAATACGCGACATGTCTCTTCCTCCTTCGGTCTGTCTCGGGCTACCAGACGTAGGCGAGGACTTCCCCACCTACGCCCTTCTGCTTGGCTTGACGGTCGGTGAGCAGGCCGGTCGACGTCGAGATGATCGCGACACCGAGGCCACCCAAGACCTTGGGCAGACCACTCGCTTTGGCGTAGACCCGCAGATCGGGCTTGCTGATACGGCGGATGCCCGAGATCGAACGCTCTCGGTTGGGACCGTACTTGAGGTCGAGAACGAGAGTTTTACCGACGGCGCCCTCAGCGGGCTCGTCGACTTTCCAGGAGCCGATGTAGCCCTCCTGCTGAAGGATCTCGGCG
>JACCVA010000384.1 GCA_013698435.1 Nocardioidaceae bacterium
CGGCTGGGCTCCCGGACAGGGAACTGCCGCTCCCCCTCCGGCCCCGCCCGGCCAGGTGGCCGGCTGGGCTCCCGGACAGGGAACTGACGCCCCCCTTCCGGCCCCGGCTCCTGCACCCCCCGCCCCGTGTCCGGCATCCGACAGCTCGGACGGTGGCCCCGACTGCGTACCCACAGCGCCGGAGAATCCCCAGCAGGAGGAGCCGACGACAGGCGGAACCGCGGCTGTGGCGCCGGTGACCCGGACCGTACGATAGGCAGATGGATCTGACGTCGGCCGGTGTTCCGGAGAAGTTCGCTGCGATGGGTCTCACGTACGACGACGTACTGCTGCTGCCTGGTGAGACCGACATGGCGCCGAGCGATGTCGACACCACGACCCGGCTGACCAGGGAGATCACGCTGGCAGTGCCGCTGGTGTCCAGCGCAATGGACACCGTGACCGAGTCACGGATGGCGATCGCGATGGCGCGCCAAGGCGGGATCGGCGTCCTCCACCGCAACCTGGCGATCGACGACCAGGCCTACCAGGTGGACCTCGTGAAGCGGACCCAGACGGGGATGATCTCCAACCCCGTCACGATCGGGCCCGATGCCACCCTCGAGGACCTCGACCAGCGGTGCGGCGCCTACCGCGTGTCCGGCCTGCCGGTCGTGGACAGCGACGAGCGGCTGCTCGGCATCATCACCAACCGCGACCTCCGGTTCACGCCGGTCGCCGAGTGGGCGTCGACGAAGGTCGATGAGGTGATGACGCCGATGCCCCTCATCACGGCGCCGGTCGGAATCAGCCGCGACGACGCGACGGTGCTCTTGCGCCGGCACAAGCGAGAGCGGCTGCCGCTGGTCGACGGTGACGGCAGGTTGGCCGGCCTGATCACGGTCAAGGACTTCGTCAAGTCGGAGCAGTTCCCCAACGCGAGCAAAGATGCCGATGGCCGGCTCCTGGTCGGAGCAGCGATCGGCTACTTCGGTGACTCGTGGGAGCGTGCCTCCACCTTGGTGGAGGCGGGAGTCGACGTGCTGGTGGCCGACACCGCGCACGGACACGTGCGCCTGCTCCTCGACATGGTGCGCAAGCTGAAGGGCGACTCGGCCACCCGCCACGTGCAGGTGATCGGCGGCAACGTCGCCACCCGGTTGGGCGCCCAGGCGTTCGTCGATGCGGGCGCAGACGCGGTCAAGGTCGGTGTCGGGCCCGGTTCGATCTGCACCACTCGGGTCGTGACCGGAGTAGGTGCCCCGCAGGTCACCGCGGTCCACGAGGCAGCCGAGGCCTGCAAGGACGCCGGCGTACCCGTGATTGCCGACGGAGGGTTGCAGTACTCCGGCGACATCGCCAAGGCGATCGTGGCGGGTGCTGAGACGGTGATGGTGGGGTCGTTGCTCGCGGGGTGCGAAGAGAGCCCGGGGCAGCTGATCTTCGTCAGCGGCAAGCAGTACAAGACCTATCGCGGCATGGGGTCCCTCGGTGCGATGTCGTCGCGGGGGAAGCAGTCGTTCTCCAAGGACCGCTACTTCCAGGCCGAGGTCGACAGCGACGACCAGCTCGTGCCGGAGGGCATCGAAGGTCGGGTGGCCTACCGTGGCCCGCTCGCCGCGGTCGCCCACCAGATGATGGGGGGGCTGCGGCAGGCGATGTTCTACGTCGGCGCACGTACGATCCCTGAGCTGCAGGAGCGAGGACGCTTCGTGCGGATCACTGCGGCAAGCCTCAAGGAGTCGCATCCGCACGACATCCAGATGACCGTCGAGGCACCCAACTACACGCCACGCTGACCGGGCGACCGAGACGAGGACTGCATGGACATCCAGATCGGCCGGGCCAAACGGGGTCGGCGGGCGTACGCGTTCGACGACATAGCGATCGTCCCGAGTCGGCGTACCCGTGACCCGGAGGAGGTTTCTGTCGCGTGGCAGATCGACGCCTACCGCTTCGACATCCCGATCCTCGCCGCGCCGATGGACTCCGTCATGTCGCCGACCACCGCCGTCGCGTTCGGTCGGGGCGGCGGACTGGGGGTGCTTGACCTCGAGGGGCTGTGGACCCGCTACGACGACCCCGAGCCCTTGCTCGAGGAGGTGGCGCGGCTGCGTGGGCATGACGCCACTCGCCGGTTGCAGGAGATCTATGCGGAGCCGATCAAGCCCGAGCTGATGGTCGACCGGGTCAAGCAGATGCGCGACTGCGGCGTCACTGTTGCGGGTGCCCTCTCACCACAGCTGACCAAGGAGCACGCGCAGGCAGTCATCAACGCCGGCGTCGACTTGTTCGTCATCCGCGGCACCACCGTGTCGGCTGAGCACGTCTCCGGCCAGGCCGAGCCGCTCAACCTCAAGCAGTTCATCTACGAGCTCGACGTGCCCGTCATCGTGGGCGGCTGCGCCACCTACCAGGCCGCGCTGCACCTGATGCGTACCGGTGCTGCGGGTGTCCTCGTCGGGTTCGGCGGCGGCGCCGCGCACACGACCCGAACCGTGCTGGGGGTTGCCGTTCCGATGGCCACCGCCGTCGCCGACGTTGCCGAGGCGCGGCGCGACTACATGGACGAGTCGGGCGGCCGCTACGTGCACGTCATCGCCGACGGCTCCATCGGCAAGAGCGGGGACATCGCCAAGGCCATCGCCTGCGGTGCGGACGCGGTGATGATCGGGTCCCCGCTCGCGCGGGCGAAGGAGGCACCGGGGCGCGGCTTCCACTGGGGCGCTGAGGCGCACCACGCGTCACTGCCGCGCGGTGAGCGCGTCGAGATCGGGACCGTCGGAACCCTCGACCAGATCCTGCACGGGCCGTCGTTCGTCTCCGACGGCACTATGAACCTCGTAGGGGCGCTCAAGCGCTCGATGGCCACCACCGGCTACACCGAGGTCAAGGAGTTCCAACGCGTCGAAGTCGTGGTCGAGTAGGGCGTGACTGAGTCCCGGTCACCACTGAGGCCCCTGCGGGTGGCGGCCGTGCAGGTGCAGTCACGCGCCGGCGAGATCGAGCACAACGTCGCGACGGCGGCGACCTGGGTCGCCAAGGCCGCGTCTGCAGGTGCGCGGCTGGTCGTCCTCCCTGAGCTGTTCCTGTCCGGCTACGACCCCCAGACGCTGCGGGCGTCACCGGACCAGACCGATGTGACGGCCGCTGACGCACGACTCGAACCGTTGTCGCAGGTTGCCGCCGGTTCCGGCGTCGCGGTCGTCGTCGGAGCCTCGGTCCGCGCCGATGACGGCCTACGATCCCTTGCCCTGCTCACGTTTTCGCCGACGGGTGCCGTCGCCGTGCCGTACGTCAAGCAACACCTGTGGGACGCAGAACGTGAGATCTTCACGGCGGGCACGCAGGGCGCCTCGCTGATGCTCGACGGATGGCACCTCGGGCTCGGGATCTGCTACGACGGCTGTTTTCCCGAGCATGCCCGCGCAGCCAGCGATGCCGGCGCGCTCGCCTACGTGTGCCCGTCGGCGTACGTCGTCGGCAGCGAGCACCGGCGTGACCTCTACTCCGCAGCCCGCGCCATCGACAACGGCGTCTTCGTCGTCTTCGCCGGGCTCGTCGGGACGTGTGGCGCGCTGGAGTTCAGCGGCGGGACGGCGATCTACGACCCGCAGGGTCGAGCGCTCCAGCGGGCGAACGCCGGGGAGGGACTGGTGGTCGCGGACCTCGACCCGTCAGCCATCTGGGAGGCACGTCGCATCAACCCTTACGAGCGCGACCGCCCCGCCAGCCTCGGCACCCGGGAGGTCCACGCCTTGTCGTCTGCGGCGAGCAACCAGCCCGGCTGAACCTGCCTCCCGGCGCCGGCGCGTTTGCTATGTCAACAAGCCAGCTGCACTGTTCACATAGCAGATCTGACATGTGAACAGACCAACTGGCTTGTTGACATAGCAAACGCGGGGCGGCGGTGGGCAAGGGTGGGCCGGGTAGGTTGCGAGCATGGCCACCACACGCGCCGACGTCGAGGCGCTCGACCGAGACGACCCGCTGGCGCACTACCGCGACCAGTTCGTCATCGCCGACGACGCGCTGATCTACCTCGACGGGAACTCGTTGGGGATGCTGCCGAAAGCGACCCGCGCCAGGGTGCACGAAGTGCTGGACGAGGACTGGGGGCGACACCTGATCCGGTCCTGGGACGACCGCTGGATCGACCTGCCGCGCCGTGTCGGCGACTGCATCGGCACGGCATTGCTCGGCGCCCGGCCGGGAGAGACGGTCGTAGGGGACGCGACCACGGTGGCGCTCTACAAGGCATTGTCGGCGGCGCTTGACGCGCGGCCCGATCGGCGCGCGATCGTGATCGAGCGCGACAACTTCCCGACTGATCGCTACGTCGTCGAGTCACTCGCCAGGCATCGCAGGCTCGACATCCGCTGGATCGACGAGGCCGGTCCGGAGGGGGTGAGCCGTGACGCGCTGGAGGCGCAGCTGGACGTTGACGTCGCGGTCGTCGTGCTCTCGCACGTCGACTACCGCTCCGCCGCGCTCCTCGACATGGCAGGGCATACCGAAGCGATCCATGCCTGCGGCGCGCTGGCTGTGTGGGACCTGTCCCACTCTGCCGGAGTGGTCACGATCGACCTCGTCGGGGACAACGTCGACCTCGCGGTCGGTTGCACGTACAAGTACCTCAACGGCGGCCCGGGTGCGCCGGCGTACACGTTCGTGCGAGCCGAGCTCCAGCCCGAGCTGCGCCAGCCGATCTGGGGTTGGTGGAGCCAGCAGGCGATGTTCGACATGGCGCAGGGATACGAGCCGCAGCCCGACATTCGCGCCTGGCTCACCGGCACCCCGAGCGTGCTGTCGCTGGCCGCCGTCGAGCCGGGGGTGGCGATGATCGCCGAGGCGACCGTCCCGGCCATCCGGCGCAAGGCGGTCGCGCTGATGGAGCTGGCTGTCGGCCTGTACGACGAGCTGCTCGCGCCGGTCGGCTATGGCCTCGGCACGTCGCGCCGACCGGAGCAGCGCGGGTCACACCTGACTGTTACGCACCGTGATGCTCAGATGGCGACCCGGAATCTTATCGCCGCCGGAATCATTCCGGATTTCCGGCGACCCGACGGAATCCGGCTGGGTTTGGCCCCTCTGACAACGAGATTC
>JACCVA010000395.1 GCA_013698435.1 Nocardioidaceae bacterium
CAGACCAAGATCAACGAGGCCTTCTCCGGGGTGTCGGAGGAGATGGGCGACGTCGGCATGGCCGTCGAGCGGGCCGAGGACAAGACCGCCCAGATGCAGGCGCGGGCCAGCGCGGTCGATGAGCTCATCGCCTCGGGCGCGCTCGAGGACCATTCGACCGGCGGCAAGGACGACATCACCCGCGAGCTCGAGCAGATGTCCTCGAACAACGAGGTCGAGGCCGAGCTCGCCCGGATGAAGGGGCAGGTGGAAGGCGGCTCCGCGCCTGCCCAGATCGAAGGCCAGCAGGCACCGACGAGCCAGGAGGACAAGGCATGATCGTTCGTATCCTCAGTGAGGGCCAGTTCGACGTGGCCGACGAGCACCTCGAAGCGCTCAACGAGCTCGACGCCCAGCTCGAGGCCGCGATCAAGGCGGAGGACGAGGCCAACTTCGGGTCTTCCCTCGGGGCACTTCTGGACCGGGTCCGCGAGCTCGGTACGCCGGTGGCGCTCGACGCGCTGGTGCCCTCGGAGCTGCTGCTGCCGCACGAATCGGCCAGCCTGGCTGAGGTGCGTGACCTGCTCAGCGGGGACGGCCTCATCCCCGGTTGAGCGGTGCCAGACACAGCGACTTCTCGCCCCACGTTGGGGCTGCTCTCAGGAACAAACGGCAGGCTTGAGGCGTCGTACTGGTAGACACCCTGAACAGAAGTGAGGCGCTGACTCAGATGGCACGTACCCGGTTCCGCAGCGACGCTGGGTTGGTCGCGCGCATGTCGACGGTCATGTTGCTGCTGGGTGCGCTCTACGTCGCGGTCTTCGTTGCTCTGGCGCTCTTCACGAACCTCTCGGGGCCGTTCGTGCTGTTCTTGGCGGCCGCCTTCGGTCTGGGGCAGTGGTACTTCTCCGACAAGTTGTCGATGAAGGCGATGCGAGCCCGCGAGGTGAGCCCTAACGAGGCACCCGAGCTACACGGGATGATCGACCGTCTGTGCGTGCTCGCCGACATGCCCAAGCCGCGGGTGGCGATTTCCGACACCGACATCCCCAACGCGTTCGCCACCGGTCGCAGCCCCAGCCACTCCGTCGTGTGTGTGACGACGGGCATCATGCGTCGGCTCGACCAAGAGGAGCTCGAAGGTGTGCTCGCGCACGAGCTGTCGCACGTCGCCCACCGCGACGTGACGGTGATGACCGTCGCCGGCTTCCTCGGCGTCGCAGCCGGTCTGGTGATGCGGTGGGGAATGTACTTCGGCGGCGGCCGGCGCGACAACAACGCGCTGCCGTTCCTCGTCATCTGGCTGGGCAGCATCCTCGTCTACTTCGTGTCGTTCCTGCTCACCCGCGTACTCAGCCGCTACCGCGAGCTGTCCGCCGACCGGTCCGGTGCGTACCTGACCGGCCGCCCGTCGGCGCTCGCGTCGGCGCTGACGAAGATCTCCGGCGACATGGCGCGCATCCCGACCCGCGACCTGCGCCAGGTCGAGGGCGCCAGCGCCTTGCTGTTCGCCCCGGCGATCAACAAGAAGTCGCTCAGCGCGCTGTTCGCGACCCATCCGCCGCTGGACCAGCGGCTGGACCAGCTCGCCAAGATCTCGGGCGACCTGTCCCGCCCAACCAGCTGACGCCCGGCGGCGGTGCCCGTACGCCGACGTCGTGCAAGGATCGAGTGTGGGCTTCCTCAAGAACGTGTTCGGCGGTCGCAGCGACCCGCCGAAGGCCAACCTCGACAACCTTTTCGCCGTGCCCGGCGCGGCCATCACCTTGGAGGTGGCGTCCGGGTTCAAGCCGACCGGGGTCGCGTCGGTGTGCTATCGCGCCGCCGAGGGTGGTGCTTTCGCGACCACCCAGGACGACGTGCAGCAGCTTCTCGACGCCGACGCCGGACCGGCGGTGGAGCGGTCGACCGACAGCTTCGGGTTCACCTGGCTCGTGTGCCGTCGTGACCCGAGTGAGCTGTCGGAGCTGGTGACAGAGGTCCATGCCGTCAACTCGTCGCTGGAGAACGCCGGCTTCGGGCCGAGCTTGTTGTGCTCCGTGGTCGGCTTCCACGACACTGCCGGCCGACGGCTCGCCTTGGTGTACCTCTACAAGCAAGGGACGTTCTACCCGTTCGCACCGCTTGACGGTGAGCGGCGCGACAACGCGCTCGAGATCCAGGCGCGTGGCGTGCTCACCGACGACCTTCCGCTCGAGTCCGAGCTGGGCCGCTGGATGGCCCTCTGGGGCGCCCCGGGCCTCTAACCCCTCGGGGGGCGTCTGCCATGTGAACAAGCCAGCTGGCTTGTTCACATGGCAAACGTGCCGTGAGGACAGTGCAGTTGCCATGTTGACTTCCGGACGGGCCTCTGTCGTCGCTACCTCCTCACCGATGCCGCGACCGGAGCCGACCTTCTCGTCGCCGAGGCCGCGGTCGCAGCCGAACTTCACGTCACCGATGCCGCGACCGGAGCCGACCTTCACGTCACCGAGGCCGCGGTCGCAGCCGAACCTCTCGTCGGACGTGCCGCGGCCGGAGCCGTAGCCGAACGTCTCAGAGGAAGTGGCCGGAGGGCAGGTACGCCGGCGGGGGCGCCATCGCGCGCAGCGCAAGGTAGCCGCAGTTGTGCAGCTCGAGTCCGGCCCGCAGGCCGATGTCGACGGCCCAGCCGTGCGCTGACGTCAGGTGATGGAAGTCGACGGGCACCGTGGGATCGCTGCGAGCGAGCGCAGCCCACAGCACGTACTCCGCCGCGGCGACGTCGGTGGCAGCCAACAGGTACGGCCCGCCGTTGTCGTACAC
>JACCVA010000421.1 GCA_013698435.1 Nocardioidaceae bacterium
GTCCATCCACGGTCGAAGTGACTCGCGTACCTACGCCAAGAACATCGCCGCCTGGTCCGCGAACCAGCAGCTCTCCCCTGAGGAGGACGAGGCGGTCAGCTTCGCCCGCTCGACGGGTGCGGGCTGAGGGACGCCACCGCCTCCTGACGTAATGGAGCCCCCGCCGCGACGGTGGATCGCGACGGGGGCTCCTGTCCTTGGCCTTACTTCACGTGGACGTACAGCATGCTGTGCGCCACCTCCGCACCAGCGGAACCGAGGTCGAGCTCGGCCTGGTAGTCACCATCCGCTGCACTCCGGGCGAGCACGACCGACACCGGGATCCGGACGCTGCCGGTCGCCGGGACCGTCACCGTGGTGGCGCTGGTCCGGAAGTCGGCTGCGTCCGCCGGGTCAGCGATCGAGACCGCAACCGTCAGCGCCTTGCCGGTGAGGCTGCTCAGTCGCACGCTGCTGCTCAGCGCCTTGGCCGAACCGGACGGGACGGCACCGAACGTGGTGCTCACGGGGCCGACGCCGACCTTGGCGTGCACTGCCGAGTCGAGGTCAACCTGACCTGCACCAACGATGTTGACGTCGGTCACCTTCGTCGTCCCGTCGACGTACGACGTCAGGTTGCCCTGCTGGGCGGTGTTGACGATCGCGGAGCGTACCTGCTCAGCGGTGTAGCTGCTGAAGTTGCGGGTGACGAACGCGTCGATCACCACGGCCGCCGAACCCGCACTGTGCGGCGACGACATCGAGGTGCCCTGGAAGAACGCCCAGCACGTGGTCGCGGTCGCGCCGCAGAACGACAGCGGGATCGACGACAAGACGTTAACTCCCGGCGCCACCACGTCTGGCTTGACGCGGTAGTCGACGTCGGTCGGTCCCTGGCTCGAGAAGCCGGCCATGATGTCGTCGTTCGCGGTCCGGAAGTACTGCAGCGTATTGCTTATGGTCGTCTGCTTGCCGTCGTCGGCCTGCATCGCGATGCCATCGTTCTTCGACACCATGTACGCCGGGATGGTGGGCTGGTTCGCCGTGCCGTCGGACGCCATCGCCGTCGGGTCGCCGGCGACGTTGTTCTGCACCAAGACGGCATCCGCACCAGCGGTCTGCGCGTTGCGCACCTTGACGGTGAAGGCGCAGGTGCCGCGCGAGACCAGTGCGATCTTGCCGGTCAGATTCTGCGAGATCGCCGAGCACGCCTCGCTGAGCCCGTTCACCGGGCCCTTCACCACCGCGAGCGGACGGGTGAGGTCGGACTTGACCGTGGCGAAGTCACCGGAAGCTGCGCCGTACGTCACGCCGTCGACGGTCACCGGGGCACCCACGAAGTGACCGACCGTGCTGGCGCCGGAGGTGAGCGCGCGCTCAGCGGACCCCGGCGACCCAACCGTGTAGTGGCCGGGTCCTGAGTTGCCGGCCGAGATTGCGAGCACCATGCCCGCCTGGTCGAGGTTGTTGACCGCGTGCGTCAGCAGGTCCTGGAAGCCGTTGGAACCGCCGCCGAGGCTCAAGTTCACCACGTCCATGCCGTCGGTGTACGCCGCCTCCATGGCGTTCAGGATGTCCTCGGAGCGAGCGTTTGTCACCTCGCCAGGAAACACGTTGTAGTTGCCAAGCTGGGCGGCAGGAGCGACCCCCGACGGGGCGTACGGGATGGCCACGCCATCGACGACCGCGGGAGTGTGCAGGTTGCACGCCACCGTGCCGGCCACGTGCGTGCCGTGGTCACCGATGGCCTCGGCGGTGTTGCCGGACTGGTGAACCTTGTTGTTGAAGACCTTGGCCACGATCACCTTGTTGTTGGTGAAGCGCTGGTCGCCGCGCTGCTGCGTGGCCGGGAAGCCGGCGCCGCTGAAGCAGGGGTGCGAGATGTCGATGCCGGTGTCGATGACGCCGACCTTCACTCGGCTTCCGTCGGGGAAGGCCCCGGCGTTCGGAGCGCCACCGGCGGCCTGGGTCCACGCCTCAGGGGCGTCGATCAGGTCGAGGTCAGGGTCGTTGTGCCCCAACGGGTGGTAGACGGACTCAAACTGGACCGCCTTCGCCTGCGGGGCAGAGCGCAGGGTGGCCAGTGAAGTGCCGCGGAGCCGGACGGTGACCGCATTGACTGCCAGGTCGTAGTGGCCTACTACGCGGGCGGCTGGGGCATGCACGTT
>JACCVA010000040.1 GCA_013698435.1 Nocardioidaceae bacterium
CTGCTCGACTACATCGAGCAGTCCTCGGACGGCTTTCGCATCCTGGTCCGCGACTCCCCGGTGGGATCGGAGTCGGGCTCGTTCGTCTCGATCATCGGCGACATCGCCACCCGGGTGGAGTACATCCTCGAGGAGGAGTTCCGTAGCCGCGGGTTCGACTCGACGAACGCTCCGATGTACGCCCAGATGCTCGTCGGCATGGTTGCGACGACCGGCCAGTGGTGGCTCGACGCGCGCAAGCCCGCCAAGCACGAGGTGGCCGCCCACCTGGTCAACCTCGCCTGGCACGGCCTGTCCGGTCTCAGCACCGACCCGCGGCTCCGCACCGAGAACCCCTGACCCTGCTCGAGGGGTCCGCCTTCGCCCGCGAATTGCGACGGCACGACGCGTCCGGTTGCTTCCGCGAATCGCGCGAAAGTGCAGGCGACACGCCGGGGGAATTCCTGTAGTTCCAGCAGTTCGCGGGGGGATCCCGGGGGGACCAGAGGGAGAAGGGGTCAGGCTCCGGCGAGGTAGGCGTCGATCTCCGCCCGCACCGACGCCTTGGTCGCGTCGTCGGCGAACGACACGTCGACCGCCGTGCGGGCCAGATCGGCAAGCCCCACCTCGTCGAGGTCGAGCAGGTCGGCGGCGACG
Source organism: Nocardioidaceae bacterium (assembly GCA_013698435.1). Lineage (GTDB taxonomy): Bacteria > Actinomycetota > Actinomycetes > Propionibacteriales > Nocardioidaceae > JACDHG01. Next base: position 637 of record JACCVA010000040.1, read on the forward strand.
GCGTACTCCTGGCTGAGGCTGGTGCCGAACATCGGCGGGTCGTCGGAGTTGATGGTGATGACGACGCCGGCCTCCCGCATCTGCCGGACCGGGTGCTCCTCGATGCTCGCGACCGCCCGGGTGGCGACGTTGGACGTCGGGCAGACCTCGAGCGGGATGCGGGCCTCCGCGAGGTAGGCGAGCAGCTCCGCGTCGGCGACCGACGAGGTGCCGTGCCCGATACGTTCCGCGCCCAGCACTCGCAGCGCGTCCCACACCGTGTCCGGGCCGGTGGTCTCGCCGGCATGGGGCACCGAGTGCAGTCCGGCGGCCCGGGCGCGGTCGAAGTGCGGCTTGAACTGCGGCCGCGAGACGCCGATCTCCGGACCGCCGAGGCCGAACGAGACCAGACCGTCGGGCTTGAGCTCGGTGGCGATCCGGACCGTCTCGTCGGCACCCGGGACCCCGAACTCGCCGGGGATGTCGAAGCACCAGCGCAGCACGACGCCGAAGTCACGCTCGGCCGCCAGCCGGGCATCCTCGATCGCCTCGCAGAACGCCTCGGGCTCCACTCCGGCCATCAGCGACGTGTAGGGCGTGCAGGTGAGCTCGGCGTACCGCACAGACTGTGTCGTCATGTCGCGGGCGATCTCATAGGTCAGCATCTGTACGTCGTCGGGGGTGCGGACCAGGTCGACCACCGACAAGTAGACGGTGACGAAGTGTGCGAAGTCCGAGAACTGGAAGTACTCGGCCACCCCAGCCTCGTCCTTCGGCACCGGGGTGTCGCCGTGGCGATCGGCGAGCTCGGCGACGATGCGAGGCGACGCCGAGCCGACGTGATGCACGTGCAGCTCGGCCTTGGGGAGTGCGGCGATCCACTCGGGGCTGGGGCGGGACATGGGCGGACTCTACTGCCCGCTCGCACCGAGCTCACCGAGGATCTCGACCCGGTTGCCGTGGGGGTCATGGGTGTGGAACCGGCGGTACGCCGGGAAGTCGGAGTCCCAGCTGAGCGCGACGCCTGCGCGGGTCAGCAGTGCCGCTTTCGCGTCGACGTCGGCGACGAGGAAGGCGGGATGCGCCTTGCGGGCAGGGGTGAACCCGTCCTCCACACCGACGTGAAGCTCGTATCCGTCGCCGCGGAACCATACTCCTCCGCGCTTGGCGAGCTCCGCCGGCTTGGCCACCTCGACGAGACCGAGCAGGTCGCCGTAGAAGGCGCGGACGGCTGTCTCGCCGTCGGCCGGGCAGCTCACCTGCACGTGATGCAGCGTGGTCATGTCACTTCCTTGCGTGCGTAGGGGTGGGCGGGAGACGGCTTCATGCGGGTGTCTGGTGTCTGCGGGCCACCACGAAGACGCGCCGGAACGGCAGCACGGTGCCGTGCGGCTGCTCCGGATAGGCCACACGCAGCAATGCCTTGTACTCCGACACGAACACCTCGCGCTGCTCGTCGGACAGGGCCTGCAGGATCGGCCGGGCGCCGGTTCCCGAGATCCAGGCGAAGACCGGGTCGGCCCCGGCGAGGACATGCAGGTAGGTGGTCTCCCACGCGTCGACCTCGCAGCCGAGCGC
>JACCVA010000055.1 GCA_013698435.1 Nocardioidaceae bacterium
TCAGGTACGCCGACCCAGCGCTCGGTAGACGGTCTGCACGCCGATCGCGCGCTCGAGCTCGTCGGAGATCGCGGTGAAGAACTGCTCGCGGTAGTTCTGGTCCGTGACCGCGTAGACCGTGAAGTAGAGCCCGGAGAAGGCCGCGAGGAACACCGCCACCTGGAACAGCTCGTTGCTGACGGGCAGCCAGTCCAGCGAGGGCAGCGCGCTGGGGCGGTGGCCGACCCACGACGTGATCACCGAGTCGCTGATGGCGACCTTGCCGAACATAAGGAAGAACGCGAAGACTGACACGGCCAGCAGCATCACCTGCAGTGCCTGGGAGACGAGCAGGACCAGCACGAGGTTGGTTCGTTGCAGGGTCGACAGCGCGACGTTGGATGCGTCGGGGGTGACCTCTTCGGCGGCCCCAGCGACGGGTGTTCCCGCGCAGAGGCGGGTGAGCCCCTCGTCACTGACGTGATCGCTCACCTGGCGGACCTCTTCGGGGAGCCGCACGAGCAGGAAGGCCACCGCGATGCCGGCGAACAGCAGCACTGTCAGCCACAGCAGCCCGCGGTCCAGTGCACTGCTCACCTGCCACACCTCGGTGTTGATGAAGAGGAACGTGATGAAGAGCAGCAGCAGAGGCAGGGCCCGCGTGATCAGCGGGAACAACAGTCCGAGGCTGCCGAACGTACGTCGGACCGCCCACCGCACGATCGATTGCAGGTGGAGCGCCCACAGCCCGTAGGCCAGCAGTACTCCAGACACCGCCAACGCTGCGACGAGCACCCCGAACGACACGTCGCCTGACCACAGACCAACGGCCACTCCGGCCACGGCGCCTACGACCAGTGCCAGCAGGAGGACCGGCAGCAGCCGACCGCGACCCAGCGCGTGTTGCACCCGACGCTCGTTGCCGGCGACGAAGTACGGCAGCCCGTTGAGCTCGAACCACTGCTCCGCCTGCGCGAGGGTCGCGCTGCGCTCATCGGGTGTCACGGTCGGCGAGGCTCAGCGCCGACATCGCCCGGAGGTGAAGCGGCGGCGAGCAGGGTCCGCGACTGGTCGACGTCGGACTTCATCTGCTCCACCAGGTCGTCGATCGAGTCGAACCGCACCTGGCCGCGCAGCCGCTCGACGAAAGCCACCTCGACGTCGACGCCGTACAGCTCGAGGTCGGTCCGGTCGAGCACGTATGTCTCGACGTGGCGCACGTGACCGTCGAACGTCGGGTTGGTGCCGACCGAGATCGCAGCCGGCCACCACGGTGCGTCGGCGGAGTCCAGGCGTCGCAGCCACCCGACGTACACCCCGTCGGACGGGATGGCGGTGCGTGAGGTTGCCACCGGCACGTTCGCGGTGGGATAGCCGAGCTCGCGTCCGCGCTGCTCACCCTGGACGACCCGGCCGTGGACGCTGAAGGGTCGGCCAAGCGCCTGCGCGGCGGCCGCCACATCACCGGAGCCGATGCGCTCGCGAATGTACGACGACGACCATGCCTGGCTGTCCCGGCCTCCTGAGCCGTCCAGAGGTAGCCCGACGACCCGCACCCCGCGCGGCTCACAGAGCCGGCGCAGCAGGGCGACGTCGCCGAGAGCGCGGCGACCGAAGCGGAAGTTCTCGCCTACCACCACCGCCGCCGCCGAGAGCCGACCGAGCACCAGGTCGGTGACGAAGTCCTCGGCCGACAGCTGGGCGAACTGCGGCGTGAACGCCACCACCAGGACGGCATCGGCACCCGCGGTGGCCAGCAGGGCGAGCCTGCGCTCGAGCGAGACCAGCATCTGCGGCGCCTTGTCCGGCGCGACCACTGTCAAGGGGTGCGGGTCGAAGGTGACGGCCACGACGGGCAGACCGCCCAGCTCCGTCGCCACCTCGCGTGAGCGCGCCACCACGTGCCGGTGCCCGAGATGGACTCCGTCGAAGTTGCCGATCGTGACCACGCTCGAGCCCAGGCGCGCGTCGATCTCCGCGACGTCATGCCACACCTGCACCGGATCGAAGTCCTTCCTGCCGTGATGAGAGGAGAGCTGCCTCGGCAACTCTCCCACGGTCCTTGCGGCGGTCAACATAACCCTTCTCGGATTCGTCCGACCGACAGCGGACCGGCCGACCGCTTCCCAGACAGACGAATCGCGGAGCGAAGCTCACGCGGGCGCGAAAACCGCCACCGCCGTGGCGACCGCCCCCCGCTGCTCGTAGAGCGCGAGAAACGTTCCGCTCGGCGCCAGCAGGGCAACAGGCTGATCCGATCGGTCCGGTGCCAGCTCGGCGCACAGCGTCCGACCGTTGCGTACGCCGGCGACCTCATCGATGGCGAGAACGTACGTCGCGAAGTTGTCGACCGCCGCTTCATCAAGGCCGATGACCGGGAGCGCCTCGGGTGGGTGCCCGGCCAGCTGTTCCAGCGAGGCGGCCCGACCAGCGTCGTAGCGCCCGACCCGGGTCCGTCGCAACATCGTCAGGTGCCCACCCACGTCGAGCGCTCGTCCGAGGTCGCGGGCGAGTGCTCTGACGTAGGTTCCGGTCGAGCACTCGACGTGAACGTCGAGGTCGACGAAGGGGCCCTGCCGCTGGGTGGCAGTGATCTCGAACGAGCTGATGTGGACCGGCCGGGGGGACAGCACCACGTCCGCGCCCGCCCGGACCCGCTTGTAGGCGCGCTCGCCGTCGACCTTGATCGCCGACACCGCCGACGGCACCTGTGTGAGGTCGCCGCGCAGCGCCTCGACGGCAGCCAAGATGGCGTCGTCCGACAGGCCACCGGCATCGCGGGCGTCGATCACATCGCCCTCGGC
>JACCVA010000072.1 GCA_013698435.1 Nocardioidaceae bacterium
ACCGAACGCGAAGAACAAAACGCGGTCGCGATCGCCAGCAACGACAGCTTCAGCGGCTGGACCAAGACCTTCACCGACCCCCGGCTCTGCGCCGCCATCGTCGACCGCCTCACCTTCGGCGGCAACATCATCGAGACCGGAACCAGCAGCTACCGCCTCGCCCACGCCCGCACCCAACGGACCCAGAATGCGTGACGCTTCCCCGCTACCACCGAACAACGACGGACTCTCCCGGACCGGCCTGCGCTGCCAGTGCTGCGGACGCCTCGCTGACAATCTCGCGGCAGACGGACAGTACTTCGCCATCTTCGATGACGGTCACCACCGGCAGCTCCCACGGCTGACTGGGGGGCCGTTCCGTTACAAGACATTTGCGTCGGACTACCTTGCGAAGTCCAAGCCGTACGCCACCAAGCCTCTCAAACAGGCAGTCATCGCACCGTCGATGCTGTCGCTGCTCTACCCCCTGGATGGTGTCCTTGACGGCTACTCCCGTGAACAGTTCCTCAGTGACTTGTGCGACGAGGCTGAAAAAGACATTCGACAGACCTTCAAAGCCGGCGCCGCGCGTGTCTCGATCGACTTCACGGAGGGTCGCCTGACCTCCAAGAATGATCCTCGCAACCCCTGGACAGGTCGACAGATGTTGGAGCAGTTCATCGCCTTGAACAACACCGTCATCGACCGGTTCACGGCCGAGGAACGGGTGAATATCGGCATCCATACCTGCCCGGGCGGCGACATGGACTCGGTGCACTCCGCCGACGTCGACTACGCGGACCTGCTGCCGTCGATGTTCTCGATGAACGCCGGCTACTTCCTCCTCCAGCTCGCGAGTGAGAAGGACAAGGAATACGTCTACCGACTGGTGGGGGAGCACAGCCGCGACGACGCGAACGGTGTGCCGCAAGTCTGTTTCATCGGCGTCATCGACCCACTGAACCCCACCGTCGAGACACCAGAGCAGGTCGCCGATGATCTTGTCGCTGCCTCCCGCTACATCCCGACTGAGCGCCTCGGCTCGACCGACGACTGCGGGTTCTCACCATTCAGCATCGATAGCAAGCCGAAGCATGGGTCGCCTGACTTCGCCCGCGACGTCGCCTTCCAGAAGATCACCGCTCGCGTCCGGGGCACCGAGATCGCAGCAGCGCGACTTCATCTGTAGCTTTGGGCAAGTCTCGACTGACGAGATCACCAAACGCCTACCGAACCGTCTTCACCCTGCGGCGGAGAGGGAGTCCGCATCTCGGCGTTCCTCAGTCATGAAACGGGAGGACTCTCGGGAGCTCCCGACTCGGTCGACGAGTCCTGGGTGAAGAACGACACTCGTCCATCAGGCTCGAGTACGGCAACCTCAATCGTGGAGAACTGTCGGATGCCCTGCTGCCGAGCCGCCGTCGCCAGGTCGTCGAACGACATGCGCTGGCTCTTCATGGCCGCTGGCAGCAGAGCGCCGTCGCGGACCACGACGACGGGGACCCCGTCAATCCACGGCCGCAGTCTGGGCCAACGCCAGGCAGAGTACGACAGGGCAACCGTCAGCAGCGAGAAGATCCCGACCGCGAGAAAGGCAGACGTCACCGAGGAGTCCTGCTGGGTCACCCCCTGCTGGACCAAGTCCCCCATGGTGACGTAGAGAAGGAGCTCGAAAGTGCTGACCTCCCCAAGAGTGCTCCGACCGGTGACCCGGGTGATGAGCCAGAGGAAGAAGAAGACGATGACTGTACGGACGACGATCTCCACAGGGGCAGCTCCTTCCTCCGCTTAGGGCGCGAGCCAGGTGGAGAAGGCCACCGTGGCGGCGGGTGTTCCGTGCTCAAGCACCGACAGAGTCGCGTCCCGTCCGACCTGGCTCGATGGCTGCACGTACGCGTCGAAGGTGAGGACGAACGTGTCCCCCGGTGGTGGGATGAACGTCATCGTCACCGTGTCTGCGTCTCGGGTCATGCTGTCAGGCACCGGGTAGAACCCCTGCGTCTCGTAGATGTCGAACTGATCTGCACTCACTGCCAGCTCGAGGGTCTTGTCGAAGCCGCCGGTCCGCTGCACTGTTACCCGCCAGGTGACGTCGAGGCCCGCGCGGGCCGTCCGCGGGTACTCCATCTGGAGTGAGTAGCCACCCCCGCTTGCTCTGACCGTGGCAGTGTGCACGCCAAGAAGCCCAAGGAGAGCAGCGAGGACAAGGCCGAGGATCAACGTCAGCGCGGCGCGACTCGTCCACATCCGGACCCCTCCCGAGCGTGCCTGCTCGACGGTCGACAGGGTGCTGTCCTGCATGCTGGAAGCGTATGCCGAACGACGAGCCTGCGCCCGCAGGGAGCGCCGACGAATCATGTCGGCACTGTTGCGTTGCTCGATCGGGCCTGGCACGAGACTGGTGTCATGAGCTCGTCCTCGGCCTCCGCGTTCGCTGGTTTCCGATCCCTCGCGAGGTGATCTCGGTGGCGGTGCGGTGGTACCTGCG
>JACCVA010000106.1 GCA_013698435.1 Nocardioidaceae bacterium
GAGCCGCGGGCGCTGATCAAGACCGGTTCGGTCAACCTGCGCGCCAAGGATGTCGGGCAGGTCGTGGCCGACATCACCGGGATCGTGACGGCTCACCGCGGGGAGATCGCCTCCGAGAGCACCACGACGAATGACGACGGACAGCAGCAGCGCAGCCAGCTCGAGCTGCGCGTGCCGGTGGACGAGTTCGAGGCGGTCATCGTCGAGCTCGAGACAGTCGGCACGCTCATCGAGCGGCACAGCAACGAAGAAGACGTGACCACGCTGGTGGTCGACGTCGATGCACGCGTGCAAAGTGCCCGCGACGCCGTGGAGTCCCTGAACCGGCTCTACGTGCGTGCCACCACGCTCGGCCAGGTCATTGTTTTGGAGCGGGAGATCTCCCAACGCCAGGCCGACCTCGAGTCCCTGCTCGGACAGCAGAAGGTCCTGGCCGACCAGACCGCGATGTCGACGATCGCCGTCAGCGTCAGCCGGACGCCGGACAAGAAGTCGGCCAAGCCCGTCGACGACGACCAGGCGGGGTTCGTGACCGGCATCAAGCAGGGCTGGGACGGACTGCTGACGTTCGTCGTCGCCGCCGGACACGCGCTGGGAGTCGCACTCCCCCTCGGCTCCCTGTTCGCCTTGCTGGCCTTGCTCGGGTGGGTCGTCGTACGCCGTCGCCCCCAGCACCACCGCGAGCCCCAGCCCTCGGAGTAGCTCTGCCCAAGCACACCGATTCGTCCGACTGGCGGCCGAGCAGACTCTCCGCGGTCAGTCGGACGAATCGGTCAGGTGCGCGAGCGTCAGTCGTCGAGCGGGATCTCGTGCACCAGCTCGACGAGCCGGGTCAGCACGTCGGGGTCGGTGTCGGGCAGCACGCCGTGACCGAGGTTGAAGATGTGCCCAGGGGCGACCCGGCCGGCTGCCACCACCTCTCGAGCGCGGGCCGCGAGCACGTCCCACGGCGCGAAGACGAGCGTCGGGTCGAGGTTGCCCTGCACGGCCTGACCCGAGCCGATCCTGGTCACCGCCTCGTCGAGCGGCACCCTCCAGTCGACCCCCATCGCCTCGACGCCGGCGGTGGACATGTCGGCAAGGATCTCACCGGTCGCAACGCCGAAATGGATGCGCGGGACGTCAAGGTCGGCCACCGCGGCGAGGGCCACCTTGCTGTAGGGCAGGACGTGGGCGCGGTAGTCGCCGGGCGACAGCCCGCCGGCCCACGAGTCGAAGAGCTGCACCACGGAGGCGCCGGCCTCCACCTGCACGCGCAGGAACCGTCCCGAGATGTCTGCCAGCCGACTCATCAGCGCTCGCCACACGTCAGGCGCCCCCCACATCAGCGCCTTGGTCTTCGCGTGGTCCTTCGACGGCCCGCCCTCGATCAGGTACGACGCCAGCGTGTACGGAGCGCCGGCGAACCCGATCAGTGGCGTGGCGCCGAGGTCAGCGACGATCCCGCGCACGGCCTCGCCAACGAAGCCGAGCGCCTCAGGTTCGAACCCGGGCAGCCGTTCCACGCCGGCCATGTCGCGCACCGGGTCGGCGATGACCGGTCCCACGCCCGGGACGATGTCGAGCCCGGCACCGAGCGCCTTCAGCGGCAGCACGATGTCGCTGAACAAGATCGCAGCGTCGACGCCGTGTCGACGTACGGGCTGCAGCGTGATCTCGATGACGAGGTCCGGACGCATGCACGCGTCCAGCATCGCCACCTCGGCACGCACCTCGCGGTACTCTGGCAGCGAGCGTCCGGCCTGCCGCATGAACCAGACCGGGGTGCGATCCACGGGTTCGCCACGGGCAGCGCGAACCAGGTCGGACTGGGCGGGGTCGGTCACGCCGAGATCCTTGCACGAAAGCCCCCGGGCTCCTGCGGCGAGTCGAGACTCACGCACCGGGGAGACGACTTAGGCTCGGGCCATGGCCGCGCACGGAGAGGTCGATGCGCCTCCGAAGGAGTTTCGGAAGGCGCTCGAGCAGCTCAGATCAGCGAGGCTGCGGCCCGAGGTCTTCTGCGAGGAGATGCCCGCACCGCAGCGCATCGCGCCCTACTCCGCCGCCGTCAGCGCTGACGTCACCGTGTCCGGCACCGACGTCGGGGGCGGACGGCTCGTGCTGCTCTACGACCCTGCAGGCAATGACGCCTGGGAAGGCGTCTTTCGGTGCGTCGCCTACGCGCGCGCCGACATCGACCCCGAGATGGTCGCCGACCCACTGCTGGGGGCGGTGGGATGGACGTGGCTGATCGAGGCGCTGGACGCTCAAGGGGCGCAGCACCTCGCTCCGAGCGGCACCGTCACCAAGGTCGCGTCGGAGAGCTTCGGTGGGATGGCCGACGAGAACAGCAGCGCGGAGATCGAGGTGCGCGCCTCGTGGACCCCCCTCGGTCCGGTCGGTCCGCACGTCGCGGCCTGGGGCGACCTGCTCTGCATCGCGGCCGGTTTGCCCCCGGTCCCGGCGGGGGTCGTCTTGATGCCCAACCGCCGCGGCCAACGCGCTCGATGAGCTCGTCCGACGAGTCCCCTCCAACGGAGCCGGTAGCCGAGGCCCCCCCGAAGCCGTTGCTGGAGCTGCGTGACGGACTCCCGCCGGTGGTGTCGACACCGTACGACCTCGCACTGGCCGTCGAGGCGTTCGGCCGCGGAAACGGCCCGGTGGCGGTCGACGCCGAGCGCGCCTCCGGTTATCGGTACAGCCAACGCGCCTATCTGGTGCAGATGCGACGCGCCGGTGCCGGCACCTTGCTCATCGACCCAGCCCCCCTCGGGGAGGTGCCCAACGAGTCGCTGCTGCCCCTCGCCGACGCCATCCGCGACGCCGAGTGGGTCATCCATGCCGCCAGTCAGGACCTCGCATGCCTGGCGGAGCTGGGGATGCGCCCCACGCAGCTGTTCGACACCGAGCTTGCCGGTCGCCTGCTCAACTATCCGCGTGTCGGGCTGGCCGTGATGGTGGAGGAGCTGCTCGGCTACCGGATGCGCAAGGAGCACTCGGCCGTCGACTGGTCGAAACGTCCGTTGCCCGAGTCCTGGCTGGTGTACGCCGCCCTCGACGTCGAGCTGCTGCTGGAGCTCCGCGACGTACTGGCACGTCAGCTCGAGGAGGCAGGCAAGGCCGAGTGGGCGCGCCAGGAGTTCGCCGCGTGGGCGCAGATGGCACCGGCGACGCCCCGGATCGACCCGTGGCGTCGTACGTCGGGGATGCACCGCGTCCGCGGCCGCCGGGGGCTCGCGTTCGTCCGTGAGCTGTGGCAGACCCGCGACGCGCTGGCTCGCGGGCGAGACGTCACGCCCACCCGCATCCTGCCCGACGCGGCCATCGTCGAGGCAGCACAGGCCACGCCGGCGTCGCGCACCGCATTGTCGAAGCTCACCGGTTTCGCGACCCGCGGCGGTCAGCGTTACCTTCGCGACTTCTACGCCGCCGTGCTCGCCGCCGCGGACCTGTCGGAGCGGGAGCTGCCCTCCCTGTCGCCCCGCCACAACGGTCCCCCGCCGCCACGCAACTGGGCGGCCAAGCACCCCGCCGCCGCCGACCGGCTGGCGCGCTGCCGCGCGGCGGTCTTCGCGTTGGCCGCTGAGCACGACCTCCCCCAGGAGAACCTGCTCTCCCCCGACGTCGTACGCCGCCTCGCGTGGACCCCGCCCGAACCACTGACACAGGACCAGGTGGACGCAACGCTGGGCACCCTCGGTGCCCGGGCCTGGCAGCGGGAGATCACTACCGCGACGCTCACCGACGCCCTCGCACCACCCCCTCGGGTTGTGCCCGACATTTCTTCGTGAGTAAAGTAAGGCTGTCCTAACTACCTAGGAGAGTCAGTGCTCGCGAACTTCCTCATCGGCTTGCGCGAGGGCCTCGAAGCCGCCCTTGTCGTCAGTATCCTGACCGCCTACCTCGTCAAGACAGGGAACCGTGACCGGCTGCCGGCGATCTGGCTCGGCGTCGGCGCGGCGATCGCGCTCAGCCTGGCCTTCGGCGCCGTCCTCAGCTTCACCAGCCAGAACATGTCGTTCAAGGCGCAGGAAGCGTTCGGGGGCATCATGTCAATACTGGCGGTCGCCCTCGTCACCTGGATGATCTTCTGGATGAAGCGCACCTCCAGGTTCCTCAAGCGTGAGCTCGAAGGCAAGCTGGCCGAAGCGCTGACCGTCGGCAGGGTCGCCCTGGTGGCGATCGCCTTCGTCTCCGTTGCGCGTGAGGGCATCGAGACGTCACTGTTCATCTGGTCGGCAGCCCAGTCGACGTCGGGCACCAGCCCGCTCCTCGGCGCGACCTTGGGACTCGTCACCGCGACCGCCATCGGCTACCTGCTCTACAAGAGCGCCATTCACGTCAACCTCGCGACGTTCTTCCGCTACACCGGTGCCGGCCTCGTCGTCGTCGCCGCCGGCGTCCTCGCCTACGGCTTCCACGACCTCCAGGAGGCGGCGTGGATCCCCGGCCTGAGCAACGTCGTCTTCGACATCAGCGCACAGGTGCCGCTGTCGTCGTGGTACGGCACGTTGCTGAAGGGTGCGTTCAACTTCAACCCGGCGCCGACATACGTCGAGCTGACCGTCTGGGCTGCCTACCTCGTCACGGTCATGACGCTCTTCTTGTGGCCGTCCGCCAAGACGCCCGCCGCCAAGCCTGCTCCGAGCGAGGGCGTTCGGGTCTGAACCAACGTCCCCCCACTTCGCCTCCACCACTTCGCAGCACCGAAAGGCAACTCATGCGTCCGCTTCACCCTGCCCGCACCCTCCCTGCCGTCATGCTGCTGGCAGCGATGACCGGCTGTGGCAGCGACGACTCGTCAGCCGGCGTCGAAAGCAGCTACGACGTCACAGCCACCGACTCGGAGTGCACGCTCGAGAAGGGCTCCATCCCTGCCGGGAAGGCCACCTTCAACGTCTTCAACGAGGGCTCTGACGTCACCGAGGTCTACGTCTACGGCCACGACGGCGACGAGTTCACCAAGATCATGGGTGAGGTCGAGAACATCGGGCCCGGCACGTCACAGGACTTCTCCGTCAACCTG
>JACCVA010000114.1 GCA_013698435.1 Nocardioidaceae bacterium
ATGTCGCCGGGGTGTGGTCTTCCTTCGGATAGACCAGGGTGTCCCGCTCGCCAGCGATGTGCAGGTGCAGCATCCCGTGCTCCTCAGATAGCCGGATGCCGAGCGTCTCCCCATAGAACTGCTTTGCCTTCTCGATGTCGTCCACGAGAACCCGCTGAACGCCAGGTGTTCTCGAACATGGTGACTCCTTCCCGTAGTGATGCGCAGTACCGCTCCTAGGTACAGACTGGCGGCTATGTCCATTCTGGCCCGCTCCGCCGGGCACCAGCGCATCGCCGACCTCGGCTGGCCCGCACGGGCGGGCGTCCTCGTGGTCGCGTGGACGGTGCTGCTCGGTCTCGTCGTCGGTGTCGGGCGGCTGCTCACCGGTCCGCTGAAAGAATCGGTCGGCTCCCGCGACAACGAGCTGGCTCGCTCGTTCGCGGGGGAGCGCACCTCAAGCCTGACCGACGTGGCCAACCTGCTCACGCTGCTTGGCGACACCCGCACCGTGGTCGTGCTCGCAGCAGCAATCGCGCTCGGCTTCGGGGTGTGGCGGCGCTCCATCCTTCCTGCCGTGTTCGTCGCAGTGACCACCACCGGCGCCAGCGGGCTCTACATCCTGGCCGCGAACCTGGACCCCAGGCGGCGTCCGCCGGTGAAGATCCTCGACGCCGGGCTGGATCCCACGCAAAGCTTCCCGTCCGGGCACGTGGCGGCAGCCACCGGGTTGTACGGGCTCATCGTCGTGCTGGTCTGGACGTATGCCAGGGCGGCGCGCTACTGGGTGATGCCGCTGCTGCTCGTGCCCCTGCTGGTGCTGGCCTCCCGTCTGTACGAAGGCGCCCACCATCTGACCGACGTGCTCACAAGCCTGGTGTACGCGGTCACCTGGCTCGGCGTCACCGCCCGGACCCTGCTGGCTACGCGGGACCCGCAAACGCCGACGAGGTTGCCCTCGAGCTAGTCACACAGCTCGTCTGAGCAGTGCCCTACTCCCACTCGATCGTGCCGGGGGGCTTGCTCGTCACGTCGAGAGTGACCCGGTTGACCGCGCGCACCTCGTTGGTGATGCGGGTCGAGATGCGCTCGATGACGTCGTACGGCAGCCGGGACCAGTCCGCGGTCATGGCATCCTCGGAGGTGACCGGCCGCAGCACCACCGGATGACCGTAGGTGCGGCCGTCGCCTTGTACGCCGACGGAGCGCACGTCGGCGAGCAGCACCACCGGGAACTGCCAGATCTCGTCGTCGAGCCCTGCCGCGGTGATCTCCCCGCGCGCGATCGCGTCGGCCTCGCGAAGCGTCTCGAGCCGGTCCTCGGTGACGGCGCCGACGATGCGGATCGCCAGGCCAGGTCCCGGGAACGGGTGCCGCTGGACGATCTCGCGCGGCAACCCTAGCTCGACGCCGACCCGGCGTACCTCGTCCTTGAAGAGCGTGCGGAGCGGCTCGATCAGCGTGAACTGCAGGTCGTCCGGCAGTCCACCCACGTTGTGGTGGGACTTGATGTTCGAGGTGCCGGCTCCCCCGCCGGACTCGACGACGTCGGGGTAGAGCGTGCCCTGGACGAGGAACTCGACCGCCTCGCCCTCGGCGCCGGCCTCAGCGACGATCTCGCGCTCGGCGCCTTCGAAGCAGCGGATGAATTCGCGGCCGATGATCTTGCGCTTTCGCTCGGGGTCGCTGACGCCCTCGAGCGCCGCCAGGAACGTCTTGGACGCGTCGACGACCCGCAGATCGACGCCGGTGGCAGCGACATAGTCGCGCTCCACCTGCTCGGCCTCACCCTTGCGCAGCAGCCCGTGGTCGACGAACACGCAGACCAGCTGGTCGCCGACCGCGCGCTGCACGAGCGCGGCGGCCACAGCGGAGTCGACCCCGCCCGACAGCGCACAGATGACCTGCTTGTCGCCGACCTCGTCGCGGATCAGCCCGACCTGCTGCTCGACGACGTTGACCATCGTCCAGGTCTGCCGGCAGCCGGCGATGTCGACGAGGAAACGCTCGAGCACCTGTTGGCCGTGCTCGGTGTGCATCACCTCGGGATGCCACTGGACGCCGGCGGACCGACGGTCCAGCGACTCGAACGCCGCGATCGGGGCGCCTTGGGTCGATGCGAGCGTCGTGAAGCCGACAGGCGCGGCGGCGACCGCGTCCGTGTGGCTCATCCACACCCGGTGGCCGGTGTCGAGCCCTCCCAGCAGCGTGCCGGCGTCACCGACCGCCACCTGGGTACGACCGAACTCCGACGTGCCGGTCCGGCGTACGTCGCCCCCGAGCGCGAGCGCCATAGCCTGGAACCCGTAACAGATGCCGAACATCGGCACCTCGGCCTCGAAGATCCCCGGCTGCAGGGCAGGGGCGCCAGGCGTGTAGACCGACTGCGGCCCACCGCTGAGGATGATGGCCTTCGGCTGGAGCTTCTCGATCTCCGCGGCAGTGATCGTGTGCGGGACGATCTCGGAGTAGACGCGGGCCTCACGGACGCGGCGCGCGATCAGCTGCGCATACTGGGCCCCGAAGTCGACGACGAGGACCAGGTCGTGATCGGCGGTCACTCACGGCCCCTTCACATCAGTGGGTCGGCGTCGCGTGTGCGGTTGCCGAGGGCGTCAGTCTATCCACGGTGAGAGACCTCTTGGACGAGGCGTCACCAGTCGGGAGCAGCATCGTTGTCCGATATGGAGACCAGTTGGGCTGGCTGCTCAGCTCACTGACACGATCGGCAGCCGGAGGGCTCCGGAAGCGTGTTCGGGCACGACCGGGCTCTTGGGCTGGACCGCAGGGACGCGGCGGTACGCCGCCCCCAGCTCGGGCCGCGCGTCGGCCGCGCCTTTGTTCGGCCACATCGCCATCGCTCGCTCGGCCTGCGCCGTGATCGTGAGCGACGGGTTGACGCCGAGGTTGGCCGAGATGGCTGAGCCGTCGACAATGTGCAGACCCTCGTGCCCGTAGACGCGGTGGTAGGGATCGACGACGCCCGTCGCGGCCGAGTCACCGATCGTGCATCCACCGATGAAGTGGGCGGTCATCGGCCGGCTGAACGGTTCGCCGATCGAACCGGCGGGAGTGCCCTTCACCGCCTTCGCCATCAGCCGGACAGCCTTGTTGGCAACGGGAATCCAGGTCGGGTTGGGAAGCCCATGGCCTTGGCGTGACGTCAACCTGCGTCGACCATGCAGTCGCCCAGGCGTGGTGTACGTCGTGATCGAGTTGTCGATCGTCTGCATAACCAAAGCTATGACCGTCCGCTCCGACCAGTGCTTGAAGTCGTAGCGGCCGATGACCGATCGGCGCTGCCGCCACATCTCCCGCAACCACACCTGCCACCGCTCGACGTCTCCCTCGCCATCGGTGAGAACGGTCTGGAGCAGGCTCATCGCATTGCTGCCCTTGCCGTAGCGGACCGGCTCGATGTGCGTGACCTCGTCGGGGTGGAACGACGAGGTGATCGCGACCCCGCGGGTGAAGTCGACGTCGCGTCCGGAGGCGACCGCGCCGAGGATCGACTCGGAGTTGGTCCGGGTGAGATAGCCGAGCCGGCCGGAGATGTGCGGCAGCACCTGCTGGTCACGCATGGCGTGCAGCAGCTTCTGGGTGCCGAGCGCTGACGCCGCCAGCACCACCTGCTCGGCGGTGAAGACCCGGCCCGGTCTGCGACCACGGTGTCTCTTGGCGTCCGTACGCCGGGTGGCGACGTGATAGCCGCCGTACGACGGACGGATCTCGGTGACGGTGGTAAGGGCGTGCACCCGCGCGCCGGCTCGCTCGGCCAGGAAGAGGTAGTTCTTCGTCAGCATGTTCTTCGCGTGGTGGCGACAGCCCGACATGCACTCCCCGCACTCGAGGCACCCGCGACGGGCGGGGCCCGCGCCGCCGAAGTACGGGTCGGGATGCTCCTCGCCTGCCGTCCCGAAGAACACACCTACCGGGGTCGGGTGGAACGTGTCGCCCACGCCCATCTCGTCGGCGACCTGCTTCATCACGACGTCGCTGGGGGTCATCGTCGGGTTGGTGACGACGCCGAGCATCCGCTTGGCCTGGTCGTAGTA
>JACCVA010000152.1 GCA_013698435.1 Nocardioidaceae bacterium
TCGTGGTGCTCTCGGAGGCGATCTCCCCGCGGTGAGCCGTCACGATCCCGGTGATGTCGGCCACGACCTGCCCGACATCCTTGGCGCGCAGGTTGACCGAACCGGTCTTGATCAGCGCCCGCGGCTCGAGGAGGTCGGCGTTCTTGACCGGGCTCGCCGGGGCGTCAGCGCGGACGGCACCCTCTGCCTGGGCGTAGTCCGCGGCGCCGCCCTCCTTGGCCGCGGCATCGCCGCCCGAGAGGCTTGGTTCGTTGCCGCCCCCACCGTGCACAGAGCCGGAGTCGCTGGCGTCGCCGCCACTGCAGCCGGCGAGCGTGGTGAAGGCCAGCAGCGCGGTGACCACGGCGAAGGTGGTGCCGCGGAGGCCGCGCAGGTGTGGGTTCATGTGAGATGAGAGGGGTCAACCGCCGAAATGGTTCCGGCGACTTCTTCCGGCGGTTCACGACGGCTGTCGGCCACCTGCAAGGCTGGGAGGGTGAGCAGCACGGTCCGCGCCCCGACGCGCCACCACGTCGTCGTTGTGGGCGGGGGCATCGCAGGTCTTGCGGCGGCGTACGAGCTGCTCGTTCAGCGCCCCGAACTTGCTGTCACCGTGCTCGAGGGCGCAGACCAGGTGGGTGGGAAGCTACGACTCGGCGAGTTGGCCGGGGCGCCGGTCGACCTGGGGGCGGAGTCGATGCTCGCGCGCCGCCCGGAAGGGGTCGACTTAGCGGCGGCTGTCGGCCTGGCGGCCGACGTCGTGCACCCTCGGGTGGTCAATGCCGGAGTCTGGACACGCGGAGCCGTGCACTCGCTGCCCCCCACCCTGATGGGCGTCCCCGCAGACCTCAGGGTTGCGGCCCGGTCGGGCATCCTCGGCCGCGCCGCGGTGGCGCGGGCCCGGCTGGAGCCTCGGCTGCCTGCCGTGGACCTCAGTACGGACACCTCGATCGGCTCGCTCGTCTCGCGACGGCTCGGCCGTGAGGTCCTGGACCGGCTGGTCGAGCCGCTCGTCGGCGGTGTGTACGCCGGCCGGTGCAGCCAGCTGTCGCTCTTCGCCGCCTGGCCACAGGTGACCGCGGCCCTGAGGCGGCACCCTTGCCTGCTGAGAGCCGCTGAGGTGGAGACTGCGGCCGCCCGACCACCGGAAGGGCAGGCGCGGCCGCCGGTGTTCGCCGGCATCGTGGGCGGAGTCGGCCGGCTGGCGCTCGCAACCGCCGACGAGGTCGAACGGCTCGGTGGAAAGCTGCGCCGCCGTGCGCCGGTGCGGGAGCTGACCCTCACCCCGGACGGCCGCTGGCGGCTGGTCGTCGGCGCGACGACGGCGCCTGACGTGGTGGACGCCGACGCGGTGGTGGTCGCAGTCCCGGCCGCTCCGACAGCCAGGCTGCTCGCGAAGGTGGCGCCGACGGTTGCAGTCGAGGCCGCTCGGATCGAGTCAGCGTCGCTCGCGATCGTCACGGTGGCGATGGACGCGGCCGGCGTCTCGGCGGACCTGCGCGGCTCCGGCTTCTTGGTGCCGCCCGTCGACGGCACGACGATCAAGGCCTCGACGTACTCGTCGCTCAAGTGGGGCTGGTTCCCCGACGACCTCCTGGTGCTCCGCTGTTCCATCGGACGCCACGGCGACGAGGCGGTGCTCCAGCGCGACGATGCCGAGCTCCTGGACGCCGCGATGCTCGACCTGCGAGAGGCGACCGGGCTGCACGCGCCCCTGCTCGACGCAGTCGTCACCCGTTGGGGCGGTGCCTTGCCCCAGTACGCCGTCGGCCACCTGGACCGGGTCGCCCGCATTCGGACAGCGGTGGACGCCGTCCCCGGGCTGGAGATCTGTGGGGGGGCGTACGACGGCGTGGGCATCCCCGCCGTGATCGCGACCGGTCGGGAGGCGGCGACCCGGGTGGTCGCCGCGCTTGGGCCGGCCGCGACAATGAAGGCATGACGAGCGACCCCGACTCCGGCAAGCGTGCCCAACAAGGCAAGGCGGCCCGTGAGCTCAACGACGTGATCCGCTACACCATGTGGTCGGTCTTCAAGCTGACGGCTCCGGCCGGTTCCGAGGTCGCACGGTCGGAGCAGATCGGCGAGGTCGACGCGCTTGTCACGAGGCTGGCCGACGACGACGTCACCGTGCGCGGCATCTATGACGTGTCCGGCCTTCGCGCCGACGCCGACATCTTGGTGTGGTGGCATGCGTCGAGCGCAGAGGCCCTGCAGTCGGCGTACAACGCCCTGCGGCGTACGGCGCTCGGTGCCCGGCTGTCACCGGTGTGGTCGCAGCTCGCGCTGCACCGGCCGGCAGAGTTCAACAAGAGCCACATCCCGGCGTTCCTCGCCGACGAAGTGGCCCGTGACTACATCTGCGTCTACCCGTTCGTGCGCTCCTACGAGTGGTACCTCCTGGAGGATGCCGAGCGCCGGTCGATGCTCGCCGAGCACGGTCAGCTCGCGCGCGGGTTCCCCGACGTGCGAGCCAATACCGTGGCCTCGTTCGCGTTGGGTGACTACGAGTGGATGTTGGCGTTCGAGGCCGACGAGCTGCACCGGATCGTCGACCTGATGCGGCACCTGCGGGCCAGCACGGCGCGCCGGCACGTGCGCGAGGAGGTGCCGTTCTACACCGGGCGGCGCCGCAGCGTCGCGGAGCTCCTCACCGCCCTGCCCTGACGCCAGCCGCCCCGGGTCCATCCATCCATCCACCTGCCCTCTCCGCGAATTGCGGGAAAGCGCAGCCCGACACGCCTCCCCGGTATGCAGTTTTCCGCACCTGCGGGGGAGGAGGGGGTGGCGCCGCGGTCAGGCGTCGGAGGCGGGCTCGAGCGTGAGGCTGATCGAGTTGATGCAGTAGCGCGCGTCGGAAGGGTTGTCGTAGCCCTCACCCAGGAACAGATGCCCCAGGTGCGAGTCGCAGGCAGCGCAGCGCACCTCGGTGCGGGCCATGCCGAGCGAGGTGTCCTCGATCAGCGTCACCGCCGAGCTCTCCTGCGGTGCCCAGAACGACGGCCAGCCACAGTGAGAGTCGAACTTGGTGTCGCTGCGGAAGAGCTCCGCCTTGCATGCGCGACAGCGGTAGACGCCCTCGGTCTTCGCATCGACATAATCACCCGCCCACGGCCGCTCGGTCCCCGCTTGACGGAGCACCTTGTACTCCTCGCGGCTCAGCTGCTCGCGCCACTCGTCTTCGGTCTTGGTCACCTGGGTCGTCATGAACCCAGCGTACGGCGAGGTCAAAGCTGGCGCGCCGCGACGGCAGTGAGGTGGCACTCGGCGTCCTCACCGCCGTCGGCAGCGCAGCGTCTGTTATCCGACGGTGATCGTCACGGACGCCGACGTACCCGTGACATGGTCGGCGTCGGCCGGCTTGACCACCCGGAAGGCGCCGCTGCTCTTCTTCTCCTTGGCACCGAGCGTGTAGCGCAGGACGTAGCTGCTGTCCGCGTCCAAGCTGGTCGTCGACACTGTGGTCCAGACACCGTTGACTTGTCGCTGCAGGAGCACCGGCTGACCGGCGTGGTTGGGTGCGACCACGCCGAAGAAGGTCACCGTGCCGCCCTTCCTGATGGTGGTGTCGCTGGCGGTGATCGTGACCCTGGTGGCCACGTCGACGTGCACCGGTGCGCTCTGCGACGGCTTGTT
>JACCVA010000169.1 GCA_013698435.1 Nocardioidaceae bacterium
TATGAAGACAATCTTGATCATCATCGTGCTCATCGTGCTCGTTGTCGTCGCTGTCGGATTCATGCGCGGCCGCGGTCCCCGCTGACAGGTACTACCCCGTCCAGGCTGTAGACGCGGTACGCGTTTCGCCGTCCCACGAGGTCGACCAGGTGTCTCGCGTCGTCCGCACCCATCTCGCCGGCAGCCACCAGGTCGGTGAGGGAGGCATCCAGGCCACGACGAAAGAGCAGTGAACCGAGGTAGTACAGCTCCGCAAGGCCGAACGCGTCAGATGCGTAGAGCAGCTTGCCGAACGGCACCAGCTCGAGCACCTCGGCCACGAGGCGTCGCGACAGTGCTCCCGTGTTGTGCACAGCGAGGCTCAGGTCGCAGAAGACGTGGTCGAACACCTGGGCGAGATAGGCAGCCTGGCGGTGGAACGGGTAGTTGTGCAGCAGCAGCACAGGAATCTCTCGCTCCTGCGTCGAGCGCAGGAACGGGCTGAGCAGCAGCGGGTCGCACCGGTGAAGGTCGACATCCGCGTCGCCATAGCCGACATGGAACTGCAGTGGCAGTCCCACCTCGATTGCGGCCCACGCCATCCAGGAGTTGAGAACGGGGTCAGCGATACGGAAGGCGCCTGAGTCATCGGGGGCCTGTCGCGCGAGCGCCTCGATGAGTGAACGGTCGTCAGGCTTCTCAGCAGCCAGCTGCAGACCCACTCGGTACGCTGCGATGCTCTTCGCCCCGACCGCTCCCGATTCCAGCAGCGCATCCCTGAATGCCGTGGCAAAGGCTTCTGCTGGTGTCCCGTCGCGGAGAAGCTGCTGTCCGATGCCCTCGAGCCTGACAATTCGGTGCGCTCGACCACCACCGAGGGAGGCCAGCTCATTTGGCGTCGAGATCGGCTCGGGCACGAAACCGATGTCGACGATGAAGTCGCTGATCTGAGCCGCGCCAAGGAAACGGCGGTCGACCTCTCCTGCTCCGAGCTCGGTTCGTCGGGCCAGATAGGCGTCGGCGTCACACAGCTCAGGTAGTTCGAGGATCGGTGCACACCAACGGCGTACGGCAAGCCCGATCATCGAGTCGAAGGCGGACGTTCCGAGCGGCCCTGCACCGCTGCCCTCGTTGAGGAGCAGCTCGAACTCCGCGCGGTCGACCTCACGACGTACGAGCCCGTGACAGTGATGGTCGACGAAGGACCCCACGGCGAAGGAGGCGTCTGCGGGCGGCATGGGCGATCAGGCTCGGGGCGCTGGCATGGCTCTGGGGCTAGCCCTGCCTATGCGTAAAGCCGGCACGGTCCTGCTCTTCGAGGTGTGCCATCCCTTCGGAGAGCCGGCGAGCCAGGCCGGGGACGAGGAAGGCCACGAGGGTGACGACGATCAGCCAACCGAAGGCGGTGCCCGGCAGCCACCAGGCGGCGCCGGCGGGGAAAGGATAGACGTTGCGGTAGATCGTGTAACCCAGCATGACAAGCGCCAGCACAGGGATGACGACCTGCCAGCCGGCCACGTCCAGCCGCTTGTCGATGAACACCAGCTTGATGCAGCCGATCGTCGCCAAGATGTAGGCAACCAGCAGGATCAGCGTGCCGATGGTGCCGCTCCAGAGAAATGTGTCGAACGGCTCAGCAGAGAAGAACGTCATCATGACGAGGGCGATCGCGACCACCACCCCTGCGATCAGGCTCGTGGCCGCTGCCGGGGTGCCGTTGCGTCCGGTCCGTGCCAGCGGTGACTGTGGGCTGACGTCGCGCATGACGGCGAAGAGCAGCCGCGCCGCACCCACCAGACAGGCCAGGCAGCACGCGAACGCGCTGACTGCCGCGCCAAGGACGATCAGGTCACCGACCCAGGCACCGACGTACGACGTCCCGAGGTCCCCGAGGAGTGCCTCGGAGTGGACGAACCTGTCGACCCCGGCCGCGTCGGTGCCGAACGCCATCATCTCGATCGCGGTGACGACCGTGAAGTACACGCCACCGAAGATGGCGGTCCCTAGGATCGCTCGAGGGATGTCGCGGCTCGGATTGTGCGCCTCCTCACCAAGGGTGGCAGCCGCCTCGAACCCCGCGAAGGACAACAGCCCGAAGATGATGCCGAGGAAGAGCGTGGAGCGGTCGGTCCCGGCCGGTACGGTGAACACGTCGAGGGTGAATTCGGCGCCACCCGGCGCGTCCCCACCGAGCAGCCGGGCCAGCACGACCGCGGAGATGACGAGGATCAGCAGCACGGTGATGCCCTCGACAATGAGCAGCAGGGACGTGGCACCTTTGGCGGGAATGATCGCGAGCACCAGTGCCAGTGCCAGCGCCACCGCCGCCACCACGAAGGCGGACCACCACGGTTGGCCGGTCCAGATGCCCAGCCGGTCGAGGAACTCTGCGCCGAAGATGCCCGCGGCGGACCCTGTCACCAACCCGTAGAAGGCGTATGTGCCCATCAGCCCCAGCCCAGCGACGGCTCCCGCGCGGGAGCCGAGTGTCGCACCGGCGAAGACGTAGACCGAACCCGCGTGCCGGTAGTACTGGCACAGTCGTACGAACACGTAGGCGATGAGCAACACCGCGACCGCGGCCAGGAAGAACGCCAGCGGCGTCGCCCGGCCAACCAGTCCGGCGGTCCCTTGTGGATTGATGTTGGCGGCCATGCTGGGTGCCATCAGCGCTACCGAGATGCCGATCGCCTGCCAGACCGACAGGCTTCGTCGAAGGCCGTTGCCTTCAGTCAAAGTGGTGTCCCTCGACGTGGACATGAGGCCTCCTCGGGCGGCGGGCGGTGAACATTTCACCTGCGAGTGTGCTGGTCCCCCCGTAGTTTGTCTACAACTGGACAACTGCCCACGCGACTGTGAAGGGACGGCCATGGACACTGCAGAGCGCCAGGCGCGCAGCCAAGACGCGAAGAAGAGGCTTGAGGCTCTCGAAGCGGCGGGCGTGGTGGCGGTGGCCGCCACCTTCGTCGACAACTCCGGCATCACCCGGGTCAAGTCCGTGCCCCTCGCCCGGCTCCCGCACCTGGCGGCCTGGGGAGTCGGTATCTCGACCAGCTTCGACCGTTTCCGGTTCGACGACTGGATCGCCGGCGACGGTGCTGGTGTCGAGCCGGTGGGTGACCTGCGGATCATCCCTGACGTACGCCGGGTCGTGCCGCTGGCAGCGCAGCCGGGGTGGGCATGGGCGCCCGCGGATCGCTATCAGCAGTCGGGTGAGCCGCACGACCAGTGCAGCCGGCTGCTGCTCACCCGACTCGTCGACGAGCTCGCCCGGCAGGGCTTCACCGCCCAGACGACGTTCGAGGTCGAATGGGTCGTGTCCGCCGGAGACGGCGACGACTTCGTCCCCGGGGTAACCGGTCCGGGATACAGCATGACCCGCCTCATCAACCGGTCGGACTACTGCCGTGACGTGCTCAACGCTCTTCGAGACGAGCGGGTGACGGTGGAGCAGTTCCACCCGGAGTACGCCGCCGGTCAGCTCGAGCTCTCGGTCGCACCGGAGGACCCCGTGAGCGCCGCCGACACCTCCGTGCTGGTGCGTTCGACGATCCGAGCGGTAGGTGTGGCGCACGGGCTTCGGACGTCGTACTCCCCCAAGGTCGCCGTTCCGGGGGTGGGCAACGGTGGCCACGTCCACCTGAGCCTGTGGCGTGACAGCAACAACCTGTTCGCCGGCGGTGACGGCAAGTTTGGGCTCACCGAGACCGCCGACTCGTTCAGCGCTGGAGTACTCGCACGGCTGCCAGCACTGCTCGCCATCGGTGCGCCCAGCCCGGTCAGCTACCTGCGACTTCTTCCCTCGCACTGGGCCGGCGTCTACGCGTGCTGGGGACTCGAGAATCGTGAGGCGGCGATGCGGATGGTGACCGGGTCCGCAGGCAGCGAGTCCCAGGCGGCAAACATGGAGGTGAAGTGCTTCGACCTGCTTGCCAATCCTTACCTGGTGCTGTCGGGTCTGGTCGCGGCTGGCCTGGCGGGGCTTGGCGAGGGCGCGCGGCTTCCGGAGCCGGTCGATGTCGACCCGGCGGCGCTCGGCGAAGAGGCGCTGGAGAGGCGAGGCATCACGAGACTCCCGACGACGCTACGTGAAGCGCTCGACGCGTTTCGCGCCGACAGTGCTCTCACCTCGGCCTTCGGTGCTGACCTCGTGGCTGCTCTGGTAGCGGTCCGGGAAAGTGAGCTGGAGCTGTTTGACGGTGCCAGCGACGATGACCTGGCTGCCGCCACCCGGTGGGCGCACTGAGCTGGTCAACGGGTCGAGCTGCTCCAATCCGATCCGCCCAGGTCTCCGAATACTCTGTGAGGGGTGAGCTTCGCTCTGCCTGCTGGGCGCGAGCCCGGTGCAGGGAGGCCACCTTCAACTCACACGGAGGACTCAGGGTGGCCAAGGCCGATGGCATGACGACGACCACCCAGGCTCGCGAGGCGGGCGCTGCACAGCGGCTCGCCGACGTCGTGGGCCCTGTCTTCGGCACACTCCCCGTGCGACTGCGCGCCTGGGACGGCAGCGAGGCAGGACCGGCCGACGCGCCGGTCGTCA
>JACCVA010000217.1 GCA_013698435.1 Nocardioidaceae bacterium
AAGCGAATGATCGCCTACGTGGCCGCTGGTGTTCTCGCCGGCAGCGCACTGGTGGGTATCCCCTCCCTGGCCGTCGCCGGCCAACAAGACAACGACAACACTGGGTCAGACATCGGCATGATGTCCCAGGCGCAGTGTCAAGACCACATGACGACCAAGATGTCGAACATGATGGACCGCGAGATGGTGAAGCAGATGCACTCGATGATGCCCAAGGGCATGGATGGGATGGAGGGTATGGGTGGCGGCATGTCTGACATGAGTGGCATGGACAGCGGGGGCGATGAGTCGAAGGATGGCGGGTAACGTCGGAAGGCCGACCCCGTGTCGCTCATGCGCTCGGATGCGACCTCGGTGAACGTAGCAAGAAGGCGAGAGTTACGGTGACCCGTACCGTGCTGGTGGTCGACGACGAGCCGAAGATTCGAGACCTCGTACGGTCCTATTTGGAGCGGGAGGGCTACCAGGTCTTCGACACCGACAGCGGCAACGCTGCGCTCGACATCGTCCGACGGGTTCAGCCGGACCTTGTCATCCTGGATCTGGGACTCCCGGATGTGTCGGGTGAGGAGGTGATACGGGTCCTGCGAGGCGCCTCAGATGTTCCGGTCGTGATGCTGACTGCTCGAGCCAGCGAGGGTGACCGGGTGGGTGGTCTGCACCTGGGTGCTGACGACTACGTCACGAAACCGTTCAGTCCCCGCGAACTCGTGGCCCGAGTGGGCGCTGTTCTGCGTCGTACCGGCGGATCCCGAATCGACGGCGCAACGACCCACGCGGGCGGTCGCTTGGGCGTCGACCCGGACCGGCGAGAAGTGAGTCTGG
This sequence comes from Nocardioidaceae bacterium, assembly GCA_013698435.1. Lineage (GTDB taxonomy): Bacteria > Actinomycetota > Actinomycetes > Propionibacteriales > Nocardioidaceae > JACDHG01. The sequence goes on from JACCVA010000217.1 coordinate 826, forward strand.
ATGGCCGGACCGTTGAGCTCACCCGTACCGAATTCGACCTCCTCGTCACGCTGTCGTCGCGTCCGGGGCGTGCCTGGTCACGCTATGAACTGGTCAGCCGCGTGCAGGGCTACGACTACGAGGGTTATGAGCGCACCGTAGACGTGCACGTGAAGAACCTGCGCCGCAAGCTGGGAGACGATCCGCGCAACCCGACCTATATTTTGACCGTTCCCGGGATCGGCTACAAGTTTGGACCGGACGCAGATGGCTAGCAGCCTCGGCCGCAGGCTCACCTTTGCCTTCGCCGTGGTCGGCCTGGGATCAGCACTGCTGACGGCCGTCTTGGTCAACGTCGCCTTTGGCGACCAATTCGATTCTTACCTCGACCAACAGCGTGCAGGCCGTGAACGCCAGCTGGCCACAGCGTTCACCTCCGCCTACGACACTCCGGAGGGCTTCGACCTTGGTCGGCTTGACCAGCTTGGTCCGGCGGTCGCGATGACCGGCGCCGAAGTACGCCTCGTGGACGGGACAGGCGCGGTCGTGTGGTCGCTGACAGACAGCCAGATGGGTCCAGATATGGCGCGAATGCATCGTGAGATGACCTCTTCCGGCCGGCTGCTCCCAGAGGCGTCTGTGTCGTTGACCGTGGGAGGCAAGTCGGTCGGCACCTTGCTTCTTCGTCTCCCCGAAGGGACGGTGCCCCTGGCCGACCAGGAGTTCCGACGATCCGTCAATGCACTACTCGCCGTGGGCGGACTCGGGGCTGGCATGGTCGCCGTCGGCCTGGGCGTTGTGTTTGCTCGCCGCATGATCCGTCCGCTGACCGAGCTCACTGTCGCCGCGCGGGAGCTGCAGGCGGGTGACCGCACCCGCCGGGCGGTGGTAGGCGGAAGCGACGAGATCGCCCAGCTGGCTCGCGCCTTCAACGACCTCGTTGAGTCCGTCGAGCGAGAAGACGTCATACGCCGGTCCTTTGCCGCGGACGTCGCGCACGAGCTGCGCACTCCGTTGGCGATCCTGCGCAGCCACCTCGAGGCTGTACGGGACGGAGTGACCAAGCCCACTCCCACAGTGGTCTCATCGCTTCACGACGAGACGTTGCGCCTGGGTCGACTGGTCGCCGACTTGGAAACGATGACGTCCGCAGACGGCGTAGCGTTCACCCTGCGCCCCCAGATGCTCGACCTGTCCGAAGTCGTCACTCCTGTCGCATCCGACCTTGAGCACAGATTCCAAGAGCAGCGCCTACAGCTGATCCTAGATCTGCAGCCGGCCGCCGTCAGCGGTGACGAGACGAGGCTGCGGCAGGTGGTGACCAACCTGCTGACCAACGCGTTGAAGTTCGTGCCACCAGGAGGGACCGTTACCGTCTCAACCGGCATCACCGAGGGCTGGGCCGTACTGCAAGTGCGCGACGACGGGCCGGGAATCCCGCCCGACGAGGTCGGTCGAGTCTTCGACCGCTTCTACCGCGGCAGCCGATGCCGAACCGGCGGCTCGGGGATCGGACTGGCCGTCGTGGCGACATTGGTCCGTGCCCATGGTGGCGATGTCACCGCCACCAGCATCGTAGAGCGCGGGACCCGCTTTAACGTTCGCATCCCCAAGGTCGACGACGGAGGGGCGAACCTGCGTTGACACACATGCCAACAGAGTTTGGGCCCAGCCAATCTTCACGGAGGCCTGAGGACGAACGCGCGATCAGCCACCGCAGCTCCGACAATGGTCAGAGTCGAGTCGGGTCCCGTTGAGGCCGCTGTCGACCGCCTCGGAGCATCGCCGCGTCCGGCTGACATACCTGGTCGTGAGTCTTCTCATGGTCGGGCTGCTCGTCCTGGCCGTCGTCATGCTGCCGGACTCGACAGACCCGAAGGCCCCGGCGGTCATCGCCGGTGGCTCACCAACACTGCTTGTGCCGCATCCGAAGATGCAGGCGCCGAAGATCGACGCTCAGCGGGTGCACCGAGAGCTGCATGCTGTCGGCAGGGTCTGCCCACCGGACGGAGGAGACCGCACGGCCCGAGTGCGTCCGCATGTCGAAGCAATATTGGAGTTCGCGCGCCGCTACCCCAACGTCAGCTTTCCCATCGATGACGAGACGGGGACCACCGTGTCGCTGCTCATCTTGACGCGGTACAGCCTCCGCACCTGTGCTCCGGAGCTCGCGGACCGGGTGAACCACGCGCTGCCGTCGCGGTACCAGACGTCCGGCCCGTCCGACTGAACCAGAGACTCGTCCCTCTGCGCAGCTCATCGCGGACGATCCGAGGGCGGCTTGCTGGGGGGCGCCACTCCGCGCACCCGCCGATAGAGGGCAACCCAGACTGCGTATCCAATCGCGATACTGGCGTACATCACGGCGAGGTCGGGTTGGGCGTACCTGCCGGCGTAGAGTACGGCGCCTGCTAGCAGGGCGGGAAGGGCGGTCAGCGAAAGCCAAGGCTCATGAACGCATCCTCCCGGACCGTGCTGACGCGGTGGCGCCGGTTAGGGCGGCGATGACGAGGAGCACCCCACCGGCGTAGAAGACTGCGCGGATGCCGAGGGTGTCGGCCAGGAGCCCGCCGATGAGGAGGCTGACGAGACGCATGCTCTGCCAGATCAGGTCGAACGCGCTGAATACTCTTCCTCGAACCTCGGGCGGCACATGCGACTGGATCAGAGAGCTGAACGAGACATTGCCCGTCGACGTGCCGAGGCCGTAGAGCGCTAACGATCCAAGTGCCACGGGGAGCGCCGTCAACGTCGCCAGAAGTAGGTCGACGATGCCGCGGAGGCCGAAGGCTCCAAAGGTCACCTGCTCCGTCCGGACGCGGTGGGCGTATCGGCTCAGGATCAGCGGTCCGAGGACGGCACCGACTCCGATGGCCGCGATCATGGCGCCGTACCCGCCCCCATCTTGGTCTAGGTGTCGAGCCGCGAGAACGACAAGCAGCGCACTCGTCGCGCCCGCGGAGAGGGCTGCCAACGCTTGGGCGAACGCGAGCGTTGTGAGGAGCCGGTCGCTGCGGAGCAAGCTGAGCGCCTCCCATCCCTGCGCCCAGATGGTTGAGGATGTCACCGGCGGGGGATGCTCTCCGGTTCGCAGGCCGCGGAGCACAAGGGCGCTGACGGCGTAGCTGGCGGCGTTGAGCGCGAAAGCCCACTGGAAGCCCGCGGTTGCCGCGACGAGCCCGGCGACAGGTGCAAGCACGACTTGACTGAGCACGGCGGCGGACCAGATGCCGCTGTTGGCGGCCACCAGTTCGTCGTCGTTGACAAGGGTGGGCAGAAGCGAGTTGGCGGCGGGGCTGAAAAACACCGCACCGGCCGATAAGCCGAAGGCGACGGCATAAACGATGACCACGTTGTCGTGCCACACGACAAGAACGCTGACGAGCAGGAGTCGGGCGAGGTCCGACGTGATCATGACCCGTACTCGTGACAGGCGGTCCACGAGCGGGCCGGCGAGGGGAGCAAGGAGCAGGACCGGAGCTATCTCCGCGACGACCACTCCCGACACGCCAAGCCCGGATCCGGTCAGGCGCAGGACGAGCAGGGCGACGGTGACGAACTGGGCGACGTCACCGCACTGGCTGACGGTGCGAGCGGCCCAAAGTCGCCTGTACCCGGGGTTGGCCAGGACGCTCCTGAGACCAGGAGGTCGACCAGCCGTGTCGATCACTAGGCCATCCTCCGATGTTTGCCATCGCCGTTCATCGCCGGACCAGGAAAACGGGGCCGTGACGGGGCATCCGAGGGTGCTTGTCAGCCTCGGGTGGCCGGTTCGTGGCGGCTTCGCGATGGTGGGCAGTGAGGGCGTGGTGGACGGCGCCTTCAGGCCGGCGGTCCACTTCTCTTCGATGCACGCAAAGCGCCATCGGGCCAGGGCGACCGCCCCCGGTGACCACGAACAGCGCGGTGATGGTGATGTTCTGGAACACCTTGCGTATGGGCTTGAGGAAGGCTCGCCCCCGGGCATATCGCCCGAGACGAACGGATCAAGACCGCCAGGCGGGACGTCCGAAGTGCGATGTGCCCCCCCCGGCTGTATTGGCCGCGAGATCGTCGCGCGTCACAACAGCGAGAGTCAGCGGCGCGCTGTTACGCGTCGACACTCACTGGTGACTTGTCTGCCGACGTCTGCAGGTCAGGCTGACTTCCCTCGCTGTGAACGCCTGAAGCGGTACCACGCGTGCTACTCACGACTCCCAGGGCGTACGCGGCGACGATCGCGATCAGGGCACCGGTCCCATAGTGATATCCGAGCGCCGACAGCGCGCTAGACATCGCAGAGCCGCCCATACTCATGCCACTCATGCTCTGCCCGGCCCACAGGGGATGCAGCGAAGGAGCGATGACGAACCAGGCGCCGCCGGCCACAGCAAACAATGCCCCGGCCATCTGGCTCGCGCGCCGCCCTCGCATCAGCAGCATGCCGCCCAGGGCTGCCGCAATACCGGGGAGCAGGTGCAACGTCAGATGACTTTCGCTCCAAGTCCAGGACTGAGTGCTTCCCATGCCGTAGCCGAAGGATGGACCAACGAAGGGCACCAACGCGCCCCAGACTGCAAGCACCAGCACAATGCCCCCCGCGAGCTTTGCCTGACCTGATGTACGCGAACGGACAAACATGGGGGCCTCCTCAAGGCCTATCTGCGGCACACCAGAAGATCCGGTGACCGATCGTGACTCATGTGGCGGTCGCCGGTAAGGGGAGTTCCCTCACCTTGCCTGAGCTGGCTCCCTTCGAGCCAGGCGGGGCAGCTTGCCCAAGCACCGCGCCCACCGCCGCGACCGCGTCGACGACGGACGCGGCCCGCGGCCAGTCAACCACCGGCACGCGTTGTCGGTCGGCGGCGACGACATCCTCGCTCCACGGCACACTGCCGGCCAGCTCAAGAGCTTGACGGTCGCAGAACTCGGCAATCGCCTCATGGTCGCCAACCGACCGGACCTTGTTAGCAACCACGACGACACGGCTTACGGGCAACTCCGCAGCGAGCGCCGCCATACGGCGGACGGTCTCAAGCGATCGGTAGTAGGGCTCGGCGACAAGACAGACCACTTCGGCGTGCCTGACCGTCCCACGGCTGAAGTGCTCGGGTGACGCCTCCATATCGATGACGACCAACCTGTCCTCGTCCGCGCCAAGGTCCTCCATCAGCGAAGCCACGACGGCGTGGGCGGAACACAGGCAGCCCTCGTCCGCGTGCGCTGGGGCGCCCATGCCGAGCAACCGGACACCGTCGGGTGCCACGAGGGCGTAACGGTTCAGCACGTCGTCAATGGGTTCGGTGAGACCTGCCCCTCCTTGCCGGCGCGAGACGAGTGACGTCGGGACGGCGCCGAGGCCCTCAGCCACTGCCGGCGGTAACCCCAGGGCCGTTGCCAAGTTCGGGTTGGCGTCCGCGTCGATCGCGACAACTCGGGTCCCCGAGCGAGCGGCGAGACGTGCGAGTGTGGAGCTGATCGTCGTCTTGCCCGCTCCACCCTTCCCGGCAACCGCTAGCCTCACTGGGCGGGCTCTTCTCGCTCGACCAACTTCTTGTAGCGACGATGGTATGAACTGAGCGCGCGGGACACCTCAGCCAGCGACCCTGCTAGAGCATCCAACCAATCGCTGCCTTCGTCAGTCAGCGCGTACGTTCGGCGCGCCGGACCTGAGACGGACGGTGTCCACTCCGAGCGCACCAAGCCATCCTCGTCCATCGCGCGCAGGCAGCGGTAGACACGTCCTGGGTCTGCCCGGCCCAGCCCCAGCGCTGCGACCTGCTCAAGCAACTCGTAACCGTGCGAGGTGCCCTCCGCCAGCAGGAGCAGCAGACACGGTCGAAGGTAGTTGCGGGGCATCCCGACCGGGAACTCTCCCGCGGTTTCGTCGCTCATCCCTGCTCCCTCACACGTTCGGCTGCGCAGGCGATGGCCTCTTCCACGGAGTTGTGGCACCAGCAATCGGCACTACATTCGCCGTGAGCGGGTCGGGTCAGGTCAGCAAAACTGAGGGCGAACTCGGTCTTGCCTTCTTCAAGCCCGACCTCAGACAAGACATAACCGCCGTTGGCCTGGTTGAGATAGCCGTC
>JACCVA010000245.1 GCA_013698435.1 Nocardioidaceae bacterium
GGTCGGGCCTGTGGATTGCGCCGGCGGTGGCGGCGCCGACGCCCCCAGTGGTGGCGGCGCGGTCCCGCCCGGTGGTGGCGGCGCGGTCCCGCCCGGTGGCGGCGGCGCGGAGGTCTGCAAGGTAAAGGTGCCAATCGCCCCCCGCGTCTCCATCCCCTTCAAGGCGTCCATCACGCGCTCGCGGTCCTCGGATGACGCGGGGCGCCCATTCGCCTCGAGATAGGTAAGCACTCCTAGGTCGCGGAAGTACCGGTCGGCGTCACCGCCGGAGCGTGCTGCACCAGGACCACCCAGTCCGGAACTCGCAAGCGCCGTGTCCGCCTTCGCCGCGAGGTCGTTCGCCGCCGCTTTCGCCTTGTCCAGCAGACCCATAGCCGTCACTCCAACCGCTCGACTGCGATCGCTCGCCGATTCACTCGGAAGCCTACACACGACCGGTTCCCCGCAATAGAGTTTCAAGGAGCCGGTCCGCGGAGCGGCGGACGTCGCGACGTAGGAGGGAACGGTCCTCATGGCCATCCACGGATCACTCTTCCAGGACTTCAAAGAGAACGCCTCCCAAGACCCGTTCTCGCTGCAGAACAAGAAACTCCTGAAGATCCAGATGAGCTACGGCCCGGTGTGGGCGAAGAGCGGCACGATGGTTGCGTACCAGGGTGACGTTCGCTTCGAGAACAAGGGCGCTGGCGGCCTTGGCAAGATGCTCAAGACTGCGGTCACCGGCGAGGGCGTCGACATGATGCAGTGCTCGGGGCAGGGCGAACTCTTCGTGGCAGAGAACGCCGCGGAGGTGCAGGTCATGTACTTGGAGAACGACGCGATCTCGGTCAACGGCAATAACGTGCTCGCGTTCTCATCCTCGATCGAGTGGGACATCCACCGCATCCAGGCGCGCGGAGCCGCCATGACCGGCGGCCTATACAACGTCTCCCTCCGCGGTACCGGATACGTCGCCATCACGACCAAGGGAGACCCCGTGGCCCTCGACGTGGCGAGCTCTCCGACCTTCGGCGACGCGCAGGCAGTCGTCATGTGGACCGCGGGGGTGAACATGGACGTCCGGGTCGACACAGGCGGCATCAAGTCGATGGTTCGCGGTGGCACCGGAGAGACCCTTCAGATGGCCTTCAGCGGAAACGGCTACGTGCTCGTCCAGCCGAGCGAGTCGGTCATCGAAGGCGGAGCCCAGACCAGCAGCGGCGGCCGAAGCGGCGGCATCGGGGGGCTCCTGGGCGGCTGACCGGACCGTTGTCTCCGGCCCGCCTGTCGACGTATGAACAGGTCCGTTGCCGAACCAATCGAGAGATCCGACACCGATGCGGGTTCCAGAATGTACCAGTTTGGCAGCGAGCGATCGCGCTGATCGCCCCGCTACCGTAACGATCGCGTCTGGCTTCGCAACGGGCATCCAAAGATGCCTAATATCCCCCCCTTAATCACGCATGGTGCAGGTCAGGGGCTTGTCCTCGACCACTTGAACGGAATAGCGACCGGTACGGTTGCCGCCGGGGTTCTGACCGAACTCCTGCGGCAACCAGCTAACGCGGTTCCAGCATTCCTGGTACCACCTCTGTCGCATGAGGACCGCCATTTGATATCTCACGAGATTTGGAAACTGGTGAACCCACGGGTTCGCCGGTTTGTCATCTGCGGATGGGCCCTTTGGGTGCTCCGGGTGGTTGGCTCGTAGTCGATGTCGGGATTGGCATGCAGCGGCGGCTACGCCTTCGCTCAGCGTTGCCGGCGGAAGATGACGAAAAGCACTCGCAGAACGAGGATGCAGCTGACGACCAGCAGGTTGTAACCGAACACTTGGAACAGGCTCACCGCCGGAGTCACCTCCGGGCCACCTGACGCGCTGATGAGGAACACGGCCATGATCCCGGCTGTGGCACCGAGAAAGGCAAGGAGCACCTGGTGCAACAGGTCGGTGGCGAACCGCCGGTCATGCTCGTCGGCGAAGACGCGCACGTTGATGTTCAGGCGCCCCTGTTCGAGGGCGCCGGTGATTCGGTCGATCCGGCGAGGTAGTCGGCGCAGCACCGGCAACAACGCCGTGATTTCGTCGGTCAGGGTCTGCGCTACGGAGCTCGGATCGAGGGCTGCCGCTATCTCGGCGCGGGCGAAACGCCGCGACTCAGCGACGAGCTGGAAGCCGGGTAGGAGCCGCAGCAGGGTCCCCTCGACGGTAGCGAGCGGGCAGTCAGGGTGGATTCAATCGGTCGTCGCAACACACTCCAATGAAGTCGCCAGGGAAACCGTCTCTGCGGCGCGACGTGGAGCGCTTGTTCTGGCGTGAAATCGCGAAGGGCGTGACCAGCGAGGACGCTGCGCCCGCGGTCGGCGCGTCGCAGGCCGAGAAGAGATCGCGGTGCTGAAAGCACAGGGCATCGGAGTGAGGGAGATCGCCCGCCAGATGGGCCGGGAAACCCTTCGACCGTCTCGCGGGAGCTGCGCCGCAACGCCGCCACTCGCGGGCGGAAAGCTCGACTACCGGGCCTCGGT
>JACCVA010000246.1 GCA_013698435.1 Nocardioidaceae bacterium
AGGGTGCGGCGCCGACAGTCCCCCAATGGTTTCTTCATGCAGTATTCCTATCAGGAATAGACGGACCTCTTCAAGCGAATTCCCACCAACATCAGCGGCCGCCCGCTTGGCGAGTGATGTAGGTCAACGCCACGAAGGAGGCGTAGACCTCGCTGCCCCGCTCCCCTACGATCCGGACGGTTCGGGTGTCGGCGCGCTCCACGCCTTTGACCCATGCCGCCACCTCGGCCATGTCCGCCGTCTGGAGCTCGACTTCGAGCTCGGCCGGTGTCGTGATCGTCGGCGTCGCTATCTCGCCGCACAGCACACGCTGCACTGCTTCGCGCGCTGCCGCCCGAATCTTCTCGCACGCCTCGGCGGGGTGCAGATGGTGCGCACTGAACCGCGTCCGAGACTCTTTCGTCATGACGCCCACGACGTCCGGCGCGAACGTCTCGGCCTCAGCCAACGTTGCCGAGTCTCCCGTCAGCAACGCGATCGGTACGCGGTGGCTGTGGGCCAGCAAGGCGTTGATGCCGCTCTCCCCCACATACGTGCCGTTCAACCGGACGCCGGCGATGACCTCGGGGTTGTAGGTGTGCGACAGCGCAGACGCCTCGCCAGAGATCGAGCCGTGATAGCCGACGAAGAAGACTGCCCCGAAGCTCTCGTCCAGGCCCTCCATCATGTAGCCAGGCTTATGGCGGCCGGAGATGTACGAGGCTGCCCGCGGCAGCGCTGCCGGATCGAGGTTGAACATCGACCCGTGCGAGTCGTTCACCACCACCTCGTCCGCGCCGCCCTCCACGGCGCCTTCGGTGGCGGCATTGACCTCGCCCTGCATGAGCCGACATCCGGCGGCGTACGCCGCACCACCCGACGGCCGGCACTGCTCCCAGTCGACGATGCCGGCAACGCCTTCCATGTCACATGAAACGAAGACCTTCATGCCGCTACTCTCCCACCGCGCGGGCATGCAGACCGCCGACCGGGGCTCGCACGGTCACCGGTGACGAGCCCGGTACGCCGTTGCCTTGGTCCGGTTCTGACATGGCGTGCTGCAGAACCGTTTGGCGCCGTTGCGCGAGCTGTCCACGTAGACGCGGTCGCACCCGCCCGCGCCACAGATGCCTAGCCGGCCGGCAAGGTCGCTGCCGAGCACGACCGCCAGACCGGAGGCACACCCCGCCGCCCAGCCGACCGCGAGCGAGTCGTCCGACCCGTGGAAATGCAGCTGCCATCCTCCCCCGGGCGCCGGGTCGAGCTGCGGCCGAGCGCCGGTCCGACGCAGCAGGTCGTTGACCACCTTGGCTGCTTGCTTCGTCCGGCCTTCCGCAGCGTGCTCGAACACCTCTCGCATGGCCGCCGCTGACACAGCCAGCTCCGCAGCGGCGTCCGTGGTGACCCGTGGCCGCCGCCGCCCTTCACCACCCAGCGCCTCGGCGACCGCAGCCACCCCGCTTCGCTCCCCCGGCGGCGCCGTTGGCCGGCCGCCTTCATATGCACCGGGCGCAAGGGCGTTGACGAGCCGAGCAGCGACGCTCAGCACGTTGCTGAGATGCCTGTCAAACGTCATTTGACCAGTCACGTCCCTACTCCTAGGCTACGAACACCTAACTGATCATACCGTCTTTGCCAGTGATGGGAGCCGCACCCGGAATGACTTCCTTCGACGGCCCACGGGGCGTGCCCCCGACGGTACGGCTCCTCGTCGCAGCACGAGCCGTCAACCGGCTGGGGGCGTTCACGCTGCCCTTCCTTGCAGTGATCCTCACGACCGAGTTCTCGATGCCCATCTCTGCGGTGGGTGTCACGATGGCGGTCTTCGGTGTCGCGACGATCCCGTCAAGGCTGGCCGGAGGCTGGCTTACGAGCCGGCTCGGAGCCCGCGCCACCATCGTGCTCGGTCTCGTGGGTTGCGCCGCCGCCCAGCTCGGCATCGCTGCGGCGCGCAGCGTCCCCGCAGTCGTCGTCGCTGTGGTGGTGCTCGGTCTCTGCTTTGAGGTGTACGAGCCGCCCAGCCAGGCGGTCGTCGCCGACGTGGTCGCGCCCAACCAGCGCACCGCGGCCTACGGGTTGCTCGGCGCCGCACTGGCAGGGGCGGGATTGCTGGCCGGGCTTCTTGCGGCGGTGCTGACCACTCTCGGTCTGCGGTGGCTGTTCGTGACCGACGCCGCCGCCTGCCTGCTGTGCGCCCTGGTCGTCCGGCTGGTTCTGCCGACGCAGCCTCGGCCACCAGGTGCTGCTGACTCGGCGTGCTCCTCGCCCTGGCGCGACCGCCGACTCGTGCAGATGCTCGCCGTCGGTACCGGCTTCGCCGTCGTCTACCTCCAAGGCACGATCGCACTACCCCTCACCATCCTCGACCGCAACCTGCCCCCGTCGACCCTCGGTCTGCTGCTCAGCGCGTCGGCGGCGACGATGGTGCTCGGCCAGCCGCTGCTGCGGACCCGGCTGGTCCGAGACGCACCCGCCGCCTCCGTTCTCGTGTCCGGGTACGCCGTGC
>JACCVA010000269.1 GCA_013698435.1 Nocardioidaceae bacterium
GTCGCTGCCGCACGCCGCCAGTACTACTGCGCTGATGACGCCGACCGTGCCGATGACGACAGTGCGACGCGGATGCCGATTTCTCATCTGGCTCCTACCTTTGATTCGCTGAGACGCTTGCCGTCCCTGGAAATGCAACCGGCTCGAACACTAGTGGTCACTGAGGATCGTGTCAGCACTGCAATGTCACGACACGGTTACCGTTGCGCCGGCTCGGCGTCACCCGGTGGATGCAGGCGGACCGGTGGGCCGCCCCCCGATCAGCTAACGCGCATTGAAGTACTTCGCCTCGGGGTGGTGCACGACGAGTGCGTCGGTGGACTGCTCCGGGTGCAGTTGGAGCTCCTCGCTCAGCTCGACACCGATGCGTTCGGGACGCAGCAGGCGGACCAGCGTGGACCGGTCCTCGAGGTCGGGACAGGCGGGGTAGCCGAACGAGTAGCGCGAGCCACGGTAGCCCTGCCGGAAGACCGCATCGATGTCAGCCGGATCCTCACCGCCGAACCCCAGCTCCTCCCGGACACGCGCGTGCCAGTACTCCGCCAGCGCCTCCGTCAGCTGGACCGACAGTCCGTGCAGCTCCAGGTAGTCACGGTAGGCGTTCTTCGCGAACAGGTCCCCTGCCACCTTGCTGACCTTGTCCCCCATGGTGACGAGGTGGAAGCCGACGACGTCGATCTCCTCGCTGTCCTTCGGACGGAAGAAATCCGCCAGGCAGAGGAACCGGTCGCGCTGCTGGCGCGGGAAGGTGAACCTGGCCACTTCTTCCGCTCGCCGCTCGGCGTCGAGCACCACGAGGTCGTCACCTTCGCTGTAGCACGGCCAGTAGCCGTAGACGACCGCCGGCTCCATGATCTGCTCGGTCTGGATGCGGTTGAGCCAGGCCCGCAGCCGCGGCCGTCCCTCGGTCTCGACAAGCTGCTCGTACGACGGGCCGTCCCCCCGCGAGGACTTCAGCCCCCACTGGCCCATGAACGTCGCACGTTCGTCGAGGTACGACGCGAAGTCGGCCAGCGGCACGCCCTTGACGATGCGGTCGCCCCAGAACGGCGGAGTGGGGATCGGGTTGGTCACCGACACGTCGGAACGGGCTGGAACGTCGACCGGCTCAGCGGTCGTCCGCGTCGCCACCTTCGTCTTCACGCGTCGCTCACGCAGGGCGGGCAGCTCCGCTCCGGGCTCACCGCGCCTGACTGCCATCACAGCGTCCATCAGCCGCAGCCCCTCGAACGCGTCGCGGGCGTAGCGGACCTGCCCGTTGAACAGCTGCGCCAGGTCCTGCTCGACGTAGGCCCGAGTGAGGGCGGCACCACCGAGCATCACCGGCCAGCGGCCGGCAAGGTCTCGCTGGTTGAGCTCCTCGAGGTTCTCCTTCATGATCACCGTGCTCTTGACGAGCAGCCCGGACATGCCGATGACGTCGGCGTCGTGCTCGTCGGCGGCGTCGAGGATCGCGTTCACCGGCTGCTTGATGCCGAGGTTGACGACCGTGTAGCCGTTGTTGGTCAAGATGATGTCGACCAGGTTCTTGCCGATGTCGTGCACGTCGCCCTTGACGGTGGCCAGCACGATCGTGCCCTTTCCGCGGTCGTCGAGCTTGTCCATGTGCGGCTCGAGATATGCCACCGCCCGTTTCATGACCTCTGCCGACTGCAGGACGAACGGAAGCTGCATCTCACCCGAACCGAAGAGGTCGCCCACGACCTTCATGCCCGCGAGCAGGTCGTCATTGATGATGTCGAGGGCGCTGCTGCCCGAGTTCAGTGCCCCGTCGAGATCCATTTCCAGGCCGTTGTGCTCGCCGTCGATGATGCGTCGCCGCAGCCGTTCCGACAGTGGCAGCGCCGCGAGCTCGGCGGCGCGGTTGGCTGAGGTGTCCTTCGTGGTCACGCCGGCGAACAGCTCGAGCATCGTCTGCAGCGGGTCGTAGTCGTCGGTTCTGCGGTCATAGACGAGGTCGAGGGCGACGCGCCGCTGCTCGTCGGGGATGCGCGAAAGCGGCAGGATCTTCGCCGTGTGCACGATGGCGGAGTCGAGACCCGCCTTCACGCACTCGTGCAGGAACACCGAGTTGAGCGCCACCCGGGTCGCCGGGCTCAGCCCGAAGGACACGTTCGACACGCCGAGGGTGGTCTGCACCTCGGGGTAGCGGCGTTTCACCTCACGGATCGCGTTGATGGTCTCGAGGCCGTCGCGCCGGGTCTCCTCCTGACCGGTGGCGATCGGGAACGTCAGACAGTCGACGATGATGTCGGACGTCTTCATGCCCCAGTTGCCGGTGAGGTTGTCGATGAGTCGCGACGCCACCTGTACCTTCCAGTCGGCGGTGCGGGCCTGACCGTCCTCGTCGATCGTCAAGGCGACCACCGCCGCGCCGTGCTCCTTGATGATCGGCATGACGCGGGCGAACCGGGACCCCGGCCCGTCGCCGTCCTCGTAGTTGACGGAGTTGATGACACAGCGGCCGGCCAGCGCCTCCAGACCGGCTTCGATCAGCTCCGGCTCGGTGGAGTCGAGCATGATGGGCAGTGTCGACGAGGTGGCCAGCCGTGTCGCCATCGACCGCATGTCGGCAACCCCGTCGCGGCCCACATAGTCGACGTTGAGGTCGAGCAGATGCGCCCCGTCGCGGATCTGTGCCCGGGCGATCTCGATGCAGTCGTCCCACCTCTCGGCGAGCATCGCGTCGCGAAACGCCCGGCTTCCGTTGGCGTTCGTGCGCTCTCCCATCGACAGGTACGAAGTGTCCTGGCGGAACGGGACGTGTTGGTACAGCGAGGACGCGCCCGGCTCCCGACGGGGCTTGCGCCGGGCGAGCTCGCGGCCGCGGACCCGGTCGGCGAGCTGACGGATGTGCTCGGGCGTGGTGCCGCAACAGCCGCCGACCAGCGAGAGCCCGAACTCGCGGACGAAGGTCTCGTGGGCGTCAGCGAGCTCCTTCGCGGTCAGCGGGTAGTACGCGCCGTCAGAGGTCAGCTGCGGCAACCCGGCGTTCGGCATGCACGCAAGCCCCAGCTCAGCGTGCCGCGACAGATAGCGCAGGTGCTCGCTCATCTCGGTCGGGCCGGTGGCGCAGTTGAGGCCTATCAGGTCGATGCCGAGCGGTTCCAGCGTCGTGAGTGCGGCTCCGATCTCGCTGCCGAGCAGCATGGTCCCGGTCGTCTCGACGGTGACGTTGACGATCACTGGCACCGGCTCGTCCTGCGCGGCCTGCGTGACCGCCCGCTTCGCGCCGATGACCGACGCCTTCGTCTGGAGCAGATCCTGAGAGGTCTCGATCAGGACGGCGTCGACACCGCCGTCGAGCATGCCCCGCACCTGCTCCTGGTAGGTGTCGCGCAGCGTCGCGAACGTCACGTGGCCCAGCGTCGGCAGCTTGGTGCCCGGTCCGACCGACCCCAGCACCCAGCGGGGAGCCTCCGGCGCGTGCCACATGTCGGCGCTGTCGCGGGCGATCTGCGCACCCGCCCTGGCCAGCTCGTAGATCCGCTCCGGGATGTCGTACTCCCCCAGGTTGGCGTGGTTGGCGCCGAAGGTGTTGGTGCCGACACAGTCGGCGCCGGCCTCGAAGTACGCGTCGTGGATCTCCCGGACGACGTCGGGCCGGGTCACGTTGAGGATCTCGTTGCAACCCTCCAGCCCGTCGAAGTCGTCGAGAGACAGGTCGTGCTGCTGGAGCATCGTGCCCATCGCCCCGTCCGCGACGACGACGCGCTCCGCGAGCGCGCGGCGAAGGGCGGCGGGTGATGCGGGCACGTAACCTCCAGAGCTGTAGGGGAACCGGGCGGCGACACCCCGGGTAACGAGACTACTCACGCGTCCCGACAACTGGACAGTCGTCTCAGGCTGGACGGAGCGCGACCGATCGACGAGCGCGCGCACAATCAGGTCGGATGCGGTCACGTCGTAGGCTGGAGCCGTGATCGACATCGAGACGGACGTGCAGCTCGAGGACGGGCTGGTCGTCGCCGCGTTCGAGGGCTGGAACGACGCCGGTGAGGCCGCGACCGACGCCGTCGACCACCTGCTGGCGAGCTGGCGGGCGCAGCTGATCGCCAGCATCGATCCGGAGGACTACTACGACTTCCAGGTCGTCCGCCCGCACGTCGGCTTCGACTCCGACGGCGAGCGCGAGATCAGCTGGCGCACGACCCGGCTCTGGCGCTGCCAGGCCGGCCCGGACGGCCGGGACGTCGTGCTGGTCACGGGCATCGAGCCGAACCTGCGCTGGCGGTCGTTTTGCACCGAGCTGCTCAGCTACGTCACCTCGATCGGAGCCACCACGATGGTGACGCTCGGCGCCCTCCTCGCCGACGTGCCCCATACGCGTCCGGTGCCGATCACCGGCGTCTCCTCCGATCCCGAGCTCGCGGCCCGCCACCGCCTGCAGCCCTCGCAGTACGTCGGACCGACAGGCATCGTCGGAGTGATCCAAGACGCCGCCGACCGGGCGGGCCTGCGGACGATGTCGTACTGGGCCGCGGTCCCCCACTACGTCGCCCAGCCGCCGGCGCCCAAGGCGACCCTGGCGCTGCTCGGACAGCTCGAGGATCTGGTCGGCGCCCCGATCGACATGCGCGCGCTTCCGGAGGAGGCCAAGGCATGGGAGCGCGGGGTGGACGAGCTCGCCTCGGACGACTCCGACGTCGCCGACTACGTGCGGTCGTTGGAGGAGGAGCGAGACACGGCCGAGCTGCCGGAAGCCTCAGGTGACGCGATCGCGCGCGAGTTCGAGCGCTATCTGAAACGCCGAGGCGGCGAAGGCTGAGGGCGACCCTGGAC
>JACCVA010000284.1 GCA_013698435.1 Nocardioidaceae bacterium
TCACGGCCACCGGACTCCTCCACCTGCGTGCCCGCGGGCTGACCGAGGTGCTGCTGTACGTCGAGGCAGACAACTCCGCGGCCGTCGCGGTCTACGAGAAGCTCGGCTTCACGCGGCACGCCGTCGATGTGATGTACGAGTACCCCTAGCGAGATCATCTGTTGTTCACCGTGGGGTGAGACCATGGCGGCATGTACCCCGAGTCTCAGGCCGCTTCCCAGGCTGACACGACGGCCGGCGACTCAGCCGACGTCGCTGACCAGGCGGCTGTGAACGACTCCTTCGACGTCGAACCGCCGTATGACGCACACCGCGACGACCTGCCTGAAGACCGTTTCCTGGACCGCGAGCTGTCATGGCTGCAGTGGAACAGCCGGGTCCTGGCGCTCGCCGCCGATCCTGACCTTCCGCTGCTCGAACGCACCAGGTTCCTCGCGATCTTCGCTGGCAACCTCGACGAGTTCTTCATGGTCCGCGTCGCTGGCCTCAAGCGCCGGCTGGCCGCCGGAGTCGCAGTGCAGGCAGCCAGCGGGCTGATGCCACGCGAGATCATCGAGACCATCTGGGCCGAGGCGAGCGAGCTGATGGCCGAGCATGGCCGGCTTTTTTGCACCGAGGTACTGCCGGCGCTCGCCGAGCAGAACATCGCGCTGCTCCGCTGGAAAGACCTCGGCGACGACGAGCAGAAGCGTATGCAGGAGCTGTTCACCGACCGCATCTTCCCGGTCTTGACCCCGCTCGCCGTCGACCCGGCGCATCCGTTCCCCTACATCTCAGGGCTGTCGCTCAACCTCGCGGTGACGATCCGCAACTCCGACACCGGCGAGGAGCACTTTGCCCGGGTCAAGGTGCCGCCGAGCCTTCCGCGGTTCGTGACCCTCGGTGGCCAGCGCTTCGTCCCTGTCGAGGACGTCATCGCCGCCCACCTCGACCAGCTCTTCCCCGGGATGGAGGTGCTGCAGAGCCATACGTTCCGCGTGACTCGCAACGAAGACCTCGAGGTCGAGGAGGATGACGCCGAGAACCTGCTGAAGGCGCTCGAGCGTGAGCTTCAGCGCCGGCGCTTCGGTTCCCCGGTTCGGCTGGAGGTCGAGGAGTCGATCGACGAACACGTGCTCGAGCTGCTGGTGTCCGAGCTCGACGTGTCCGACAGCGAGGTCTTCCATCTGCCGGGTCCGTTGGACCTCACCGGTCTGCACGGCATCGTCGACCTGGATCGACCCGAGCTGAAGTACCCCGCCTTCGTCCCCCACACCCACAGTCACCTTGCTGAGGTCGAGTCGTCGAGTCCTGCGGATATGTTCGCGGCGATCTCACGGCGTGACGTTCTCCTGCACCATCCCTACGACTCGTTCGCCACCAGCGTGCAGCGCTTCATCGAGCAGGCCGCCGCGGATCCGAACGTGCTGGCGATCAAGCAGACTTTGTACCGCACCTCCGGTGACTCCCCGATCATCGAGGCCCTGATCGACGCCGCCGAGGCAGGAAAACAGGTGCTCGTCCTGGTAGAGATCAAGGCGCGCTTCGACGAGCGCGCGAACATCCGCTGGGCTCGTAAGCTCGAACAGTCCGGTTGTCATGTGGTCTACGGCATCGTCGGCCTCAAGACCCACTGCAAGCTGGCCCTGGTCGTGCGTGACGAAGCGGTGGGCATCCGTCGCTACGCGCACATCGGGACAGGCAACTACAACCCCAAGACCGCGCGCATCTACGAAGACCTCGGCCTGCTCAGCGCAGACGTCGGGATCACCAGCGACATCAGCAACCTCTTCAACAACCTGTCGGGGTTCGCGCGTCAGCGCGACTATCCGCAGCTGCTCGTCGCGCCGGAGTCGGTGCGTGCCGGGCTGATCGACCGGATCGAACGCGAGATCGACCACTGCCGGGCAGGCCGGCCGGCCCGGATCCGGTTCAAGATGAACTCCCTCGTCGACGAGGCTCTGACCGACGCGCTCTACGGCGCCTCCCGCGAAGGGGTGCCGGTCGAGCTGTGGATCCGCTCAATCTGCGCGCTCCGACCCGGCGTCCCCGGCCTCTCCGACAACATCCGCGTGCGCAGCATCCTCGGCCGTTTCCTCGAGCACAGCCGAGTGTTCTGCTTCGACAACGGCGGCGAGCCGCAAGCGTGGATCGGCTCCGCCGACCTGATGCACCGCAACCTCGACCGCCGTGTCGAGGTGCTGGTGAAGGTGCCCTCGCGTGGACATGTCGACGAGCTGAGCGCCCTGCTGGACCGCGCGTTCGACCCGGATACGGCGTCGTGGTGGCTCCGTCCCAACGGCGAGTGGGAGCGGCACCACCATTCACCCGACGGCAAAGCCCTGACCGAACTTCAGTCGTTCCTCATTGCTGCACACCGGCGCCGCCGCGAGTCGCCCAGCGCGGCGCGGCGCTCCTGAACGTGCGAGGCGCGACTCGAGTGGTCGCTGCTGCGCTGGGCGGATGGACGAGTCGGACGCGATGTCGAGGCTGCGCGCCCTTGGCGACAATGGACACTCGTCGGGCCTGCGTGTGAGAGTAGTTGACCGTGGAAGTCTCTCGACCCGTCCGAGCGGGGGGCGCGGTCGTGTGGAGACGCGGAAGGCAGGAACCGGAGCTGCTCTTGATCCACCGTCAGCGCTACGACGACTGGACCTTTCCCAAGGGCAAGCTCGACACCGGCGAGTCGGCGCCGGCTGCGGCCGTTCGCGAGGTCGAGGAAGAGACGGGCGTGCGTATCCGTCTCGGACTGCCGCTACCGGACCAGCACTACACGGTCGGAGGCGACGACGGCCCACGCGCCAAACTGGTGTCGTACTGGGCCGCCCGCGCCCCAGCAGACAGCGACGTCAGC
>JACCVA010000299.1 GCA_013698435.1 Nocardioidaceae bacterium
CCGTGAGCAAGATTTTGGTGGTCGACGACGACCCGACGGTGCGCGAGGTGGTGTTGTCATACCTGCGGGCTGAGAAGTACGACGTGCAGGAGGCGGCCGACGGCGAGACCGCGTTGTCGATGATCGGACACGAGCGTCCGGACATGGTCGTGCTCGACGTGATGCTGCCAGGCGTCGACGGGCTCGAGGTGTGCCGGCGGCTCCGCGCACAAAGCGACCTGCCCGTCATCATGCTCACCGCGCTGGGCACCGCCGCCGACCGGGTGGTCGGGCTCGAGCTCGGCGCCGACGACTACCTGACGAAGCCGTTCAGCCCGCGCGAGCTCGTCCTGCGGGTCGGGTCGGTGCTGCGTCGGGTCGGCGAGGGCGAGAACCCCGACACGCGGGTATGGACCGACGGTGACCTGGTCGTCGACGGCCCCAGCAGGCAAGCCACCATGGCCGGCAGACCGCTTGCCCTGACGGTCCGGGAGTTCGACCTGTTGCGGTTCTTCGTGTCGCACCCGGCGACGGCCTTCACCCGCGTCGAGCTGCTCGAGAAGGTGTGGGGCTGGTCGTTCGGGGACCAGTCGACCGTGACCGTGCACGTACGCCGGCTGCGTGAGAAGGTCGAGCCGGACCCGACGACACCGTCTCGACTCGTGACGGTCTGGGGTGTCGGCTACCGGTGGGAGGCAGCAGCGTGAACAAGGACCTGGTGACGATGATCGCCATCGCGACCGCCTGGGCAGCGGGTGTCGGGGTCATCGGGCTGCTGTTGGCGAACATGGCGCGCCGCCGGTCGTTGCGCTGGTCGTTCGTCATGGTGGCGGTCTTCGCGGTGCTCGGGATCGTGGCGGCCATCGTCGGCACCTCGCGCGCCATGTTCATCTCCGGCCACGACTTCGGCGTCGTGCTCTGGGCCGCGAGCGTGTCCGGCGTCGTGTCGCTCGGGTTCGCCCTGCTCGTGGCGCGGCGCGCGATCTTGGGCGCGCACGCCGTCCAGGAGGCGACCCGGGAGATGAGCGAGCACGGCACGTTCGTGTCGCCGAAGGGGATCCCGGCCGAGCTGGCGGCGGTGTCCGACCAGCTGGCAGCGACCTCGACGCGGCTCGCCCAGTCGCGGGAGAGAGAGCGGGCGCTCGAGTCGTCGCGGCGCGAGCTGGTGGCCTGGGTGTCGCATGACCTGCGGACCCCGCTCGCCGGACTCCGGGCGATGGCTGAGTCGCTGGAGGACGGCCTGGCCGCCGACCCGGCCCGCTACCACACCCAGATGCGTGAGACCGTCGACAAGATGGCTCGGATGGTCGACGACCTGTTCGAGCTGTCGCGCATCCACGCCGGCGCGCTCACCCTCACGCTCGAGGCGGTGCCTCTCGACGAGGCGATCAGCGAGGCCCTCGCGGTCAGCACGCCGGTGGCCCTCGCCAACGGCGTCAAGCTCGGTGGGTACGCCGAACCAGGGATCGCTGTCCGCGCCGACCCGCGTGAGCTGTCGCGGATGATCGGCAACCTCGTCACCAACGCCATCCGCCACACCCCGAGCGAAGGTACCGTCGAGGTGATCGCACGCACCGGCGCCAACGGCGTCGAGCTCGTCGTCGAGGACGCCTGCGGAGGGATCCCGCCGGACGATCTCGCCCGCGTCTTCGACGTGGCCTGGCGAGGCAGCGACGCCCGTACGCCGGAGGCGGCCGCCGGCTCGGGCCTCGGCCTCGCCATCGTGCGGGGCATCGCCGAGGCGCACCGGGGCACGGTCCGTGTCGACAACGCCGGTGAAGGCTGCCGCTTCCTGGTAGAGCTCCCGTCGTACAGTGGCGCCCAGTAGCGGGTGCTGACAGGGTCGTCGAACGCGCTTGCAGCAAAGGAGCGGTGACGGTGCGGCACACGGAATTCTGGGCTCGGATGGACGCGGTGCTGGGACCGCAGTACTCCCGCACCTGGGCCCATGAGCACGTGATGGCCGAGCTCGACGAGCGCACGGTCGAGCAGGCGTTCGCCGACGGTGAGGACGCGAAGCGGATCTGGCGTGCGGTCTGGACGTCGCTCGAGCTGCCCCCTCGCGACCGCTGACTACGTCTGGTTCGGGAACTGCCCGCGTGTCGGCGTTGCTTCGAACACGTGTTCGGCTAACTTAGTCCACAGGTTGCCGTTCAGGGTTGGTCGTCCACAGATCCTCGATGCCCGTCGAGACTGTCGGAGGTCGGCCCTAGCGTCTTCTCGACACCGCACGAAGGGTCGACCGCGGCCCACCACACGACCGGACGGATGAAGCAGATGGCTGAAGCAGACCGCTCCAAGGCGCTCGACAACGCCCTGGCCATGATCGACAAGTCCCACGGCAAGGGCGCGGTCATGCGGCTCGGCGACCATGTCCGCGCCCCCATCGAGGTGATCCCTACCGGGGCCGTCTCACTCGACATCGCCCTCGGCATCGGCGGACTGCCACGCGGCCGCGTGGTGGAGATCTACGGCCCGGAGTCCTCCGGCAAGACCACGGTCGCGTTGCACGCGGTGGCCAACGCCCAGCGGGCCGGTGGGATCGCAGCCTTCATCGACGCCGAGCACGCGCTCGACCCCGACTACGCGCAGAAGCTCGGGGTCGACACCGACGGGCTGCTCGTCTCCCAGCCCGACAGCGGCGAGCAGGCGCTCGAGATCGCCGACATGCTGATCCGCTCCGGGGCGCTCGACATCATCGTGATCGACTCGGTGGCGGCGCTGGTGCCGCGCGCCGAGATCGAGGGCGAGATGGGTGACTCCCACGTGGGCCTGCAGGCACGACTGATGAGCCAGGCGCTGCGCAAGCTCACCGGAGCCCTCAGCAACTCCGGCACGACGATGATCTTCATCAACCAGCTTCGGGAGAAGATCGGCGTGATGTTCGGGTCACCGGAGACGACCTCTGGTGGCAAGGCGCTGAAGTTCTACGCCTCGGTGCGACTCGACGTCCGGAGAATCGAGAGCCTGAAGGACGGCACCGACTTCGTCGGCAACCGCACCCGGGTCAAGGTCGTCAAGAACAAGGTGGCCCCGCCGTTCAAGCAGGCCGAGTTCGACATCATGTACGGCCAGGGGATCAGCCGTGAGGGCGGTCTGATCGACGTGGGTGTCGAGACGGGCTTCGTCCGCAAGGCCGGCGCTTGGTACACCTACGAAGGCGACCAGCTCGGCCAGGGCAAGGAGAACGCGCGAAGCTTCCTGCGCGACAACCCTGACCTGGCCAACGAGCTCGAGAAGCGCATCCTCGAGAAGCTCGGCATCGGCGCGACCGTCGAGGCTGACAGTCCCGAGCCGACCGACATCGACTTCTGATGGCGGGCCGGCCCGCGCGTCGGCGTCGTCGGGCCGGTCCGGCAGAGCCCGCTGGCACCCAGCAGGACCTCGGGCCGCCCGCCGACCCGGAGTCGGTGGCGCGCACGATCCTGCTCACCAAGCTGACCGCGCAGGCGCGGTCGCGACAGGAGCTGGCCGACGCACTGGCAGCCAAGGCGGTCCCCGACGACGTCGCTGAGCGGGTCCTGGACCGGTTCGAGCAGGTAGGGCTCGTCGACGACGCCGCTTTCGCCGACCGGTGGGTGCGGTCGCGGCAGTCCAGCCGTGGGCTCTCCCGGCGGGCGCTGGCGCACGAGCTGCGCGCCAAGGGCATCGACAACGGGCTGATCAGCACGTCGCTCGAGCAGGTCCAGCCGGCTGACGAGCACGAGACTGCCCACCGGCTGGTCCAGCGCAAGCTTCGCAGCACTCGTGGGCTCGACCGGCTGGTGCGGACCCGTCGGCTGGCGGGCATGCTCGCTCGCAAGGGCTACCCACCGGGTGTCGCGATGCAGGTGGTCCGTGACGCCCTGGCCGCCGAGGAGTCCGACGAGACCGCCGACTCCTGGAGTTCGTAGGCTGTCGGTCATGTCCGGCTGGCCCCTGCACACCTGGGACGGGCTGGAGATCGCCGCCGAGCACCCGCAGGGGTCCACCGTCGTCGTACGACGCCCCCGGCGTGACGGGCTCGACTACCTGCTGCTGCATCGCAACGCCAACGGGGCCGCGTTCGAGGGGGACTGGGCCTGGACCGCCCCTGCGGGGGCGCGACAGCCAGGGGAGGCAGTGTTGTCGGCGGCCCTGCGTGAGCTAGCCGAGGAGGCGGGTCTGACCGGGCTCAGTCCCTGGGCGGTGGACCTCTCGCACCGGTGGGCGGTCTTCGCCGTCGACGTACCCGCGCACACGACTGTCGACCTCGTCGATCCCGAGCACGACCGGTTCGAGTGGCTCACGCCGCAGGAGTGCCGTCGGCGGGTGCTCCCGGCGTTCGTCGCCGCCCAGCAGGTCGACCGGACGGCAGAGGTCCCGACCGGGGCGCTGACGTTTCGTCCGATGGAGCACGGCGACTTGCCGACGGTGCTGCAGTGGCAGCGCGCGGCCCATGCCGACGACTGGTTCCACGGCAGCCGGACCACCCTGACCGACGTCCAGCGGCGCTACGGGCCACGACTCGAGCGTCAGCAGCCCACGCGGATGTGGGTGGCGCAGCTCGACCGGGTCGACATCGGCTACCTGCAGGACTTCCGCGTCGGTGACCACGACGAGTACGCCGTCAAGACAGGGCTCCCTGACGCTGTGGGGTTCGACTATCTGATCGGCGACCCGTCGCTGGTCGGGCGCGGGCTCGGCACCCGGATGATCTGGTCCTACCTGGTCGACGTGGTGGCGCCGCACTACCCGGCCGCGCGCACCTTCCTGGCCAGTCCTGACTACCGCAACGCCGCCTCTCTGAGGGCGCTCGAGAAGTGTGGCTTCCACGCGGGTGCCTGGATCGACGTCCCCGGCCGTCGCGGGGAGGCGGCATCGACGGAGATCGTCTGCTCGTTCGACCGGACCCACTGGCTGGGTTGAGCCGACCCTTGTCAGCCGCAGAGGTCGCTCGGGCGACTCCAGCGGCTGACAAGTCTGGGCGTGGTGTGCAGGAGCGAGACTTTGCGTGTTTGCTACAGGCATGAGAGCTGCGGTGATTCATGAGTTCGGCGAGCCAACTGTCGTGCGGGTCGAGGACGTCGACGACCCGCTGGTCGGTCCCGACTATGTGCTGATCAAGGTGGCTGCGGCCGGGGTCAACCCGGTCGACTGGAAAATGGTCGCGGGCTATCTCCAAGGCGCCTTTCCGCACCACCTGCCGCTGATCCCCGGGTGGGATGTGTCCGGTGAGGTCGTCGGCGTCGGCCCCGCGGTGACGCACGTCGCCGTCGGCGACCGGGTGTCGGCGTACGCCCGCAAGGACCACGTGCAAAACGGCACGTTCGCGGAGCTGGTCGCGGTGCACATCCGCGCCGTCGCCAAGGTTCCCGATGACGTCGACCTCGTCGACGCGGGAGCGCTTCCTCTTGCCGGCCTTACGGCAGCCCAGCTGCTGGACGCCACTGAGGTCGCGGCCGGCGACACCGTGCTCGTGCACGCCGCAGCCGGCGGGGTCGGCTCGTTCGCCACCCAGCTCGCCGTCGCTCGTGGTGCGCGGGTGCTCGGCACCGGGAGCACCGCCGGCCACGACTACCTGCGTGGCCTCGGTGCCGAGCCGCTGGAGTACGGCGAAGGTCTGACCGCACGCGTTGAGGAGCTCTGCCCAGGCGGAGTCGATGTCGTGGTCGACCTGATCGGCGGCGACGCGCTCGCCGCGACCCCCGACCTGCTCGCTCCCAACGGTCGGGTGGGTTCGATCGTTGAGGCGGACACGGTCCACGAGCTCGGCGGTCGGTACGTCTTCGTCCGGCCGGACGCGGGCATGCTCGGTGAACTGCTGCAGCAGGTTGGGCGCGGTGAGGTCAAGGTTCACATCGCTGAGCGCTTCGGGCTCGACCAGGCCGCTGAAGCCCTGGCCGCCACCAAGACCGGTCACGTCCGCGGCAAGGTGGTTCTCACGCTCTAACCTCACCGACTTGTGAGCCGCTGAGGTCGCTAGAGCGACTCCAGGCGCTGCCAGTCAACGACTCATGCGGTGATGACAAATGGCGGATTGACCGTCTCGTTGTCGGGAGCGACCGCTGTCATCAGGTGCAGACTGCCGTCCTCCATGAGGCCTGACACCGGCGTCAGCGTGGCTTGCCTGTCGTTCAGCTCGACGAGGAGCAGATGCGCCTGACCTGTCCAGGCTTGTGTGTGTGCCTCGGTGAACCCCTTCGGGTGCTCTTCGCGGAGGTTGCCTCCGGCGCCCGACACCACGAAGGTCCGGCCGTCCACGGAGGAGATCTGGAAGTTGTGCTCGTGTCCAGCAAGCACCAAACGCACCCCGCCACGGTCGAACAATGGCACCAGTGTCTCCAGCATCTCCGCGTCGTTGCCGTGGGACGGGCCCGCGCAATAGACGGGATGGTGGGAGAAGGGGATCCGCCAGCGAACCCGCGGCTCGGTGAAGATGTCGCGTAACCAGTCGAGGTGGCACGGGTCCTGGAAGAAGCGGTGGACATGCTCATCGGGGTCGGCTTGGGAGGTGTCCACACAGACCAGCTCGACGTCTCGCCCGTACCTGACCCGGTAGAACAGTCCCGGCCGCAGCGAACTGCCGTCACTGCTCTCGGCGAAACGGGTGGCGATGTGAAAGTTGTCCTCGAGCTGCGCCCGATCGTCGCTGCCCTCGGTATCGGTGGTGTCGTGGTTGCCCACCGCCGGATACACCGGCACTTGTGCCAGCACGTAGCGATAGGGCTGGAAGTAGCTGGAGTACCAGTCGTCGTCCTCGCCGCCGCTCTCGTCGTCGACCTGCCCACGCTCGCCGCGGTAGATGTTGTCCCCCAGCGACAGCACGAAACGCACATCGTGGTCGGCCACCACCCGCTCCAGCACCTCGGCGATGCGGCGCTGCCGACGGCTTGACTCGGAGTCCGACTTGATCCCGACGCCGTAGTCGCCGAACGCAGCGAAGCGCACCGGACGGGAAGGCGCCGTCGGTTCCGGATGCGTCCGGAACCGACAATCGTAGGAGCGGCCCGCGGGGGCGAGGCCGTACCCGCCCTCGGCTGCCGGTACCCAGTCCCATCGCTCCCCGGCTGCCCACGGTTCACCGTCGACCGTGACCTCGTAGCGGTACTCGGTGTCCGACTGCAGGCCCTCCACCCATACCCAACACTGGTCGGACGTCCGTGCCTCGGCCACCACCCGGCCGGAGTGATCGCTCACCTCCACCCGGCTGTCACCGAAGGTCTCAGCACTTGCGCCGATACAGGTGTGTCGTCCCGCTAGCTGGTGCAGTTGCTGGTCGTCCACGATGTTCCAGCGCGACGAGGTCTCGCTTTGCTGGAACCAGAACGCTCCCCAGGCCACCAGGGCACGGTCGTGGGACACGTCGACGAGGTAGATGAAGGGTTCGAGGTGCACCGGCGGCTCGCTCACGCGTTGATGGTAGCCAGAGTCGGCGTCGCCAGCGCCTCAACAGCTATTCCGCCGCCGGGGATTATGTCGTAAAGTGCGGGGACTTGGTGAGGTCGTCGTCGGGGTTCCATGCGCGCCGCGCAGGGTAGTCGGCCGTGCTGGCCAACACGGCGCGGAGGACAACAAATCGATGGTGAACCCAGGCACTTCTCGTTCTTCAGGCCGAATCCCGGTCCTGCTCACGCTGCTGCTGATGCTGGCGCTCTTTGCCCCGTTCAGCTCAACGGCCGCGGGCAGCGTGGCCGACCGCAAGATCGGTGGCAAGAATCCCGGCACGTACACAAACCCCCTCGAGCCCCAGATCCCGGGCGACGGCGTGGTCGAGAGCTGCGCCGATCCCACGGTGATCCAGGGCCAGGAGCCGGGCGACACCACCTGGTACATGTACTGCACCACCGACCCGCTCAACGACGAGGACCTGGACGCTAACGGCGACCCGATCTTCCACCGCATCCCGATGATGACGTCGGAGGACCTGGTCAACTGGACATATCTCGGCGACGCCTTCCCGCAAGGGCCTACGGGACTCCCCGACTGGGCGGAGGAGGACGCGGCGCTGTGGGCGCCTGAGATGGTCTACTCCGCGACGTACGACCAGTACTACATGTTCGTCGTCGTCACCGACACGACGGCCGCGATCAGCGGCGTCGAGGACTGCGGCGGCGACAACGCGATCGGTGTCGCCACGAGCGACAGCCCGACCGGCCCCTGGGAGTTCTCAGACGAGCCGGTCGTCGGACCGCGCCAGAACGGCGCCGGGTGCGACTTCTTCTGGACGTTCGACCCGGACGTCCTCGGTGACTCCATCGCGACCGAGAGCATCCTCTACTACGGCAGCTACTACGGAGGCGTCTTCGGCACGCACGTGACACTGACCGCCGCCGGCGCCATCGCCGACGAGGCCGGCGCCGTGATGGTCGCCATCGACAACAAGTACGAAGGCGCCAACGTCATCTACCGGGACGGTTATTACTACCTCTTCGTCTCCGCGACGAACTGCTGCAACGGCGCATTGACCGGTTACGCGGTCTTCGTTGGCCGCTCGACCAGCCCGCTCGGCCCCTTCGTCGATCAGCAGGGCAACCTGCTCACCGACGCGCAGGCAGGGGGCACCCCGTTCCTCACGCAGAACGGCAACCGCTGGGTCGGCACCGGCCACAACACCGTCTTCCAAGACGCCAACGGTGACTGGTGGACGATCTACCACGCGGTCGACCAGAACGACCCATTCTTCGACTTCGCCGAAGGCTCCGCGACCGAGCTCGGGTTCACCAAG
>JACCVA010000302.1 GCA_013698435.1 Nocardioidaceae bacterium
GTCCTCCCTACTGGCATACCCCGTGAGGGCCCCGACCACACACCAGCGGGCTGTCGGGAAAGGCCTCCGGCCGCGTCGCGAGGCACCCTGGCGCCAGTGGTACGGGGGCTCAACGAGTCGGCGATCACGTTCGTCGTCATCTTGGGGGCGGCGCCGTCGATCGCGGCCGGTGTCATCACCGGCGTCGACGAGGTGCCACCCCCACTGCTGCAGGCCGGCAAGATGATCGGCGCCCGTGGTGTCGACAGGTACCGCTACATCGTCCTCCCGGCAGCCTTCCCGTCGTACCTGGCGGGACTCAAGCAGGGCTGGGCCTTCTCCTGGCGTAGCCTGCTTGCCGGTGAGCTGCTGGTGCCGTTCGACTGCGCGTCGTCGCTCGGGGGGCACTCAACTACTCGCGCAGCGTCCCCGGTGGGGCGGAGTGGTTGCTCGCGCTGATACTCGTGATCTTGATCCTCGGCATGGTCATGGACGCAGTGTTCGGCGTGGTCACGCGTCGTGTCCGCGAGCGGCGCGGCCTCACCGGCGCTGTTGCCGCGCGTCGCTGAGACCTGGTCCCGGCTGTCGACAGGGCGGTCCGCGAGTCTCATCGGGCGAGGCGGATGTGCGGTCACCGGCCAAGGTTCGCTAGGTTCGGCAGAGATGATTGAGCGCATCCCGATCACAGCTGTCAGCCCCGTCGTGGAGCGGGGTCGCTACCCCGTCAAAGCCGTGGTGGGCGAGTCGCTCACCGTCGCGGCGACCGTCTTCCGCGAGGGACACGACGCGCTCGGTTGTGGCGTCGTGCTGACCGGCCCCGACGGCGTCGACCGAGGTCTCGTGCCGATGACCGAGACCGAGGAGCCAGATCGCTACGAGGCTCGCGTCACACCCGATGCCGAAGGCCGGTGGACCTACCGAATCGAAGCCTGGTCACATCCCTACGCGACGTGGCGACACGCGGCCGAGATCAAGATCGCCGCCGACATCGACACCGAACTGATGCTGCTCGAGGGCGCCCTCGTGATGGAGGCAGCGGCAGAGCGTCTGCCCACGGACTCGACTGCCAGACTGGCCGGGGAGGTGGTGGCGGCAGCCGCCACTGCCGCACGGGACCGGACGCGGCCCGTCCCGGTGAGGCTTGCCGCCCTGACGAGTCCCGACGTCGACGATGTGCTCGCGCGGTACCCGCTGCGTGAGCACGTCAGCGCTCAGGGCTCGTTCCCGCTGCACGTCGACCGCGAGCGAGCGCTGTACGGCTCCTGGTACGAGTTCTTCCCGCGCTCGGAAGGCGCGACCTACGACGAGGCCACTCACACCTGGACGTCGGGCACGTTCGCCACCGCTGCCAAGCGACTGTCGGCCGTTGCCGACATGGGGTTCGATGTCGTCTACCTGCCGCCGGTCCATCCCATCGGCGCGGTCAACCGCAAGGGGCCCAACAACTCGATGACTCCGGCCGAGGGTGACCCAGGCTCCCCGTGGGCGATCGGCTCGGCCGCGGGTGGCCACGACGCCCTGCATCCCGACCTCGGCTGCTGGGCGGACTTCGACTCCTTCGTCGCCACTGCCAGCGATCTCGGGCTCGAGGTCGCGCTCGACCTGGCGCTCCAGTGCGCCCCCGACCACCCGTGGGTGGAAGCGCACCCGGAGTGGTTCACGACACGCGCGGACGGCTCCATCGCCTACGCCGAGAACCCTCCGAAGAAGTACCAGGACATATACCCGCTCAACTTCGACCACGACTTCGACGGTCTCGCCCACGAGATCGAACGCATCGTCCGGCTGTGGATGCGGCACGGCGTGCGCATCTTCCGCGTCGACAACCCACACACCAAGCCGGTGATGTTCTGGGAGTGGCTGCTGGCTCGCATCCGCGCCACCGACCCCGACGTGCTCTTCTTGTCCGAGGCCTTCACCCGGCCGGCAATGATGCGGGCGCTGGCGATGGTGGGGTTCCACCAGTCCTACACGTACTTCACATGGCGCAACACCAAGTGGGAGATCGAGTCCTACCTGGCGGAGCTCTCGCACGACACGAGCGACGTGATGCGGCCCAACCTGTTCGTGAACACCCAAGACATCCTCACGGCCTACCTCCAGTACGGCGGACCGGCCGCGTTCCGGGTGCGTGCCTCGCTCGCGGCGACGGCCTCCCCAACGTGGGGCGTGTACTCCGGGTTCGAGCTGTACGAGCACGTGGCGCTCAAGCCAGGGTCAGAGGAGTACCTCGACTCCGAGAAGTACCAGTACCGCCCTCGCGACTGGACGGCGGCGGCGCGCGAGAACCGCACGCTCGCGCCGTACCTCACGCTGCTCAACGACATCAGGCGCCGGCACCCGGCGCTGCGTCGGCTGCGCAACGTGACCGTGCACAGCTGTGACGACGAGTCGGTCGTTTGCTTCAGCAAGAACACCAGCGGTGACGAAGGCGACGACACCGTTATCGTCGTCGTCAACGTCGACCCCCACTCGACCCGTGAGACGACCGTGCACCTCGACATGCCCGCACTCGGGCTGGACTGGCACGAGACATTCTGGGTCGACGACGAGGTCAGCGGCCAGAGTTGGCGCTGGTCGGACAGCAACTACGTGCGGCTCGACCCGGCCTCCGAATCCGCCCACATCTTGTCCATGCGAAAGGCCTGACACGTGCCCGGCGACCCCATGTGGTTCAGACGTGCCGTCTTCTACGAAGTGCTGGTGCGCTCGTTCAAGGACTCAGACGGCGACGGTGTCGGCGACTTCAACGGTCTGCGCGAGAAGCTCGACTACCTCGAGTGGCTCGGCATCGACTGCCTTTGGATTCCACCCTTCTACTCGTCGCCGCTGCGTGACGGCGGCTACGACGTGTCCGACTACGAGGGCGTGCTGCCCGAGGTGGGCAAGCTGGAGGACTTCAAGTCGCTGCTCGACGACGCGCACGCGCGGGGCATCAAGGTCATCGTCGACTTCGTGATGAACCACACCAGCGACCAGCACCGCTGGTTCCAGCAGTCACGCAGCGATCGAGACGGGCCGTACGGCGACTTCTACGTCTGGTCGGACACCGACGAGCTCTACGAGGACGCGCGCATCATCTTCGTGGACACCGAGCCGTCGAACTGGACGTGGGACCCGGTGCGTCAGCAGTACTACTGGCACCGTTTCTACAGCCACCAGCCGGACCTCAACTTCGACAACCCCAAGGTCCACGAGGCGATGCTGAACTCCTTGCGGTTCTGGCTCGACATGGGCATCGACGGGTTCCGGCTGGACGCGGTGCCCTACCTGTACGAGCGCCCCGGTACCAACGGGGAGAACCTGCCCGAGACGCACGAGTTCCTGCGGATGGTGCGCAAGAAGGTCGACGACGAGTACTCCGACCGGGTGCTGCTGGCGGAGGCCAACCAGTGGCCGTCCGAAGTGGTCGACTACTTCGGCGACTTCGAGCAAGGTGGCGACGAGTGCCACATGTGCTTCCACTTCCCGGTGATGCCTCGCATCTTCATGGCGGTGCGCCGTGAGTCGCGGTACCCGCTGTCAGAGATCCTGGCGCAGACGCCCGCGATCCCTGAGCACTGCCAGTGGGGCATCTTCCTCCGCAACCACGACGAGCTCACGCTCGAGATGGTCACCGACGAAGACCGTGACTACATGTGGGCGGAGTACGCCAAGGACCCACGAATGAAGGCCAACATCGGCATCCGCCGGCGACTGGCTCCTCTGCTCGAGAACGACGTCAACACGATGGAGCTCTTCACGGCGCTGCTGCTGTCGCTGCCTGGCTCCCCCGTTCTCTACTACGGCGACGAGATCGGCATGGGCGACAACATCTGGCTCGGTGACCGTGACGGTGTGCGTACGCCGATGCAGTGGACGCCCGACCGCAACGCC
The DNA here is from genome assembly GCA_013698435.1 of Nocardioidaceae bacterium. GTDB lineage: Bacteria > Actinomycetota > Actinomycetes > Propionibacteriales > Nocardioidaceae > JACDHG01. The sequence continues at coordinate 3,856 of JACCVA010000302.1, forward strand.
GGGTTCTCCACAGCCACGCCGGGCAAGCTGCACCTGCCAACCGTGCAGGACCCGGTGTTCGGCTACCAGTCTGTCAACGTCGAAGCCCAGCTGGAGAACACGTCGTCGCTGCTGCACTGGACCCGACGGATGGTGCATGCGCGCAAGCAGCACCCGGCGTTCGGTGTCGGTACCTTCACTGACCTCGGCGGCAGCAACCCGAGCGTCTTCTCGTTCAGCCGCGACTTCGGCGACGACACGGTGCTGTGCGTCAACAACCTCGCTCGCTTCCCGCAACCGGTCGAGCTCGACCTACGGCGATGGGAGGGCAGCGAGCCCATCGAGCTGCTGGGCCACGTTAAGTTCCCCCGCATCGGGGAACTGCCGTACTTGTTGACGTTGTCAGGACACGGTTTCTACTGGTTCCTGATCTCACGGAACGAGGAGGCCTCTGCCCCGTGACGCCCGGCTACGCAGAAAAGCTGGCCGCCTATTTCGCCGGGCGGCGGTGGTTCGCCGGCAAGGGTCGGGACTTCACCGTCACCCACGTACACGCGATGCCGTGGCTGACCGAGGATGCGCCGCGGGTGCGGTTCGAGATCGTCTCCGTCGAGTACGACGATGGCCGCACGGACTCGTACCAGTTCCCGGTCGCCTATCTGCCTGATGAGGTGCCGGCGTACGCCCACGCACTGGTCGGCACGGTCGACGATGACAAGCTCGGTACCGTCGCGGCGTACGACGCGGTCTACCTGAAAGACGCCTCCCATACGTTGCTGTGCGGTTTTCGCGAGCGGAGGGAGAGCGACTTCTTGGCCTTTCATGTGGTCGAGGGTGCCAACCTGCCGGACGAGGACACCGTCGGCATCGTGATGACGGCCGAGCAGTCGAACACCTCCATCGCCTACGGCGACGAGGCGATCATGAAGCTGTTCCGACGCGTCACCTCCGGCCACAACCCCGACATCGAGATCCACGTGGCGCTGACTCGGCAAGGTGACGAGCACGTCGCGCCGCTCCTCGGCTGGTTGCACGGTTCTTGGGTCGACTCAGCCGGCGGAACCGTCGAGGGTGACATGGGAATGTTGCAGGAGTTCCTGCGCACCGCTACGGACGGGTGGGACCTGGCGACGGCGAGCGTCCGGGACCTCCTGATCGAGGAGGATCTGCACCCCGACGAGGTTGGCGGCGACTTCGCCAGCGAGGCGGAGCGTCTTGGGGAGGCCACGGCAAGCGTGCACCGGCACCTGGCCGAGATCTTCGGCACGGAGTCGCTCATACCCGAGCAGATCAACGATCTCGCGGACGCGATGCGCGAACGGCTCCACAGTGCCATCGCGACCGTCCCTGATCTCCAGCCGCACGCAGCCGGCCTGCTGGCGCGCTACGACCGGCTGAGCCAGCTCTCCGCACCGGTCGAGGTGCAGCGCATCCACGGCGACTACCACCTCGGGCAGACGCTGCGCACCGTGAAGGGGTGGACGATCATCGACTTCGAGGGTGAGCCGGCGAAGCCGCTCCCCGAGCGGCAAGCGATGGACTCCACCTTGCGCGACGTCGCGGGCATGCTGCGGTCCTTCGGCTACGCCTCCGGCGCAATGCTGCACCAGTTCGGCAGTTCCGAGCAGCTGCACTACCGCGCAGACGAGTGGACGGCTCGCAACAGCGCGTCGTTCCTCGCGGGCTACCTCGGCACCTCGAAAGGCGTTCCTGGGCAAGCGGAGCTGCTGGCGGCGTACGAGGCTGACAAGGCGGTCTACGAGGCGGTCTACGAGACCCGCAACCGGCCGTCCTGGCTCGAGATCCCGCTCAAGGCCATCCAACGCATTGCCACGACCGGGGACTGAGATGGCTTCGACCCCCGGACGCTTCCCGGTGTCGAGGGCTGACCTCGACGCCCTGGTCGCCGGCAGCCATGCCAGTCCACACGACGTGCTGGGACCGCATCTGCACGGCGGCGGGGTCACGGTGCGGGCGCTGCGCCCGCTCGCCGACTCGGTGCAGGTTCGCGTCGGCACCGCCACAGTCTCGCTGGAGCACGAGCACGCGGGGGTCTGGGCGGGCGTGCTCCCGCAGCCCGACGTGACGGACTACCGCCTGCAGGTGCAGTACGCCGGGGCAGAACCGATGGTCCTCGACGACCCCTACCGCTACCTGTCGACCGTGGGTGAGATCGACCAGCACCTGATCAACGAGGGCCGTCACGAACAGCTGTGGAATGTGCTCGGCGCTCATGTCCGCACCTACGACACCGTGGCCGGACGCGTGACCGGCACGTCGTTCGCGGTGTGGGCACCGCATGCCCGCGGCGTCCGGGTGACCGGTGACTTCAACTCCTGGGAGGGCCGCACCCACCCCATGCGCCAGCTGGGGTCCTCAGGCATCTGGGAGCTGTTCGTGCCCGACGTCGGCAGCGGCACGCACTACAAGTACGAGATCCTCGGCGCCGACGGGACCTACCGGGAGAAGGCCGACCCGATGGCGCAGCACACCGAGGTGCCACCGCTGCGCGCATCGGTCGTCTTCGAGTCGGCGTACGCCTGGCAGGACGCCGAGTGGATCGCCAACCGGGCCCGGCAGCCCGTGGTGCAGCGGCCGATGAGCGCCTACGAGGTGCACCTGGGCTCCTGGCGTCGTGGACTCGACTACCGCCAGCTGGCTGAGCAGCTGGTGGCGTACGTATCCGAGCTCGGCTTCACGCACGTTGAGCTGCTTCCCGTCATGGAGCACCCGTTCGGTGGCTCATGGGGGTACCACGTGACGTCGTTCTTCGCGCCGACGGCGCGCTTCGGCAGCCCAGACGACTTCCGCTACCTGGTCGACCGTCTGCATGCGGCCGGCATCGGCGTCATCCTCGACTGGGTGCCCGGCCACTTCGCCACCGACGACTGGGCACTGGCCAGCTTCGACGGGACCCCCCTGTACGAGCACGGCGACCCGCATCGTGGCTGGCACGCCGAGTGGGGCTCGTACATCTTCAACTTCGGCCGCTCCGAGGTGCGTAACTTCCTGGTGGCGAACGCCGTGTACTGGCTCGAAGAGTTCCACGTCGACGGGCTTCGAGTCGACGGTGTGGCGTCGATGCTCTACCTCGACTACTCCCGCGAGCCCGGCGAGTGGACGCCCAACATCCATGGCGGGAGGGAGAACCTCGAAGCCGTGGCCTTCCTGCAGGAGATGAACGCGACCTGCTACAAGCGGATGCCGGGCACGGTGACGGTCGCCGAGGAGTCGACGTCGTGGCCAGGGGTGACGCGCCCTACGCACGTGGGCGGTCTCGGTTTCGGGTTCAAGTGGAACATGGGCTGGATGCACGACTCGCTCGACTACATGGCCAACGACCCTGTGCACCGGCAGTACCACCATCACCAGATGACGTTCTCGATGATGTACGCGTACGCCGAGAACTACGTGCTGCCGATCTCCCACGACGAGGTTGTCCATGGCAAGGGATCGCTGCTGCGCAAGATGCCCGGCGACCGCTGGCAGCAGCTCGCGAACCTGCGCGCCTACCTCGCGTTCATGTGGGCGCATCCCGGGAAGCAGCTCATCTTCATGGGCTCGGAGTTCGCCCAGGAGTCGGAGTGGGCCGAGGGACGGGAGCTCGACTGGTGGCTGCTCGACCACATCGAGCACGTGGGTGTGCACGATCTCGTCGCCGACCTCAACCGCCGGTACGTCGACAACCCAGCACTGTGGTCGCTCGACCAGGATCCGTCCGGCTTCTCATGGATCGACGCCAACGACAGCACCAACGACGTGTTCAGCTTCCTGCGCACGGGTTCCGACGGCAGCCAGGTCGCCTGCATCTCCAACTTCGCCGCGATCCCCCACCACGACTACCGGATCGGCCTTCCCGAGGCCGGCAGCTGGGCGGAGATCCTCAACACCGACGCCCGCGCCTATTACGGGTCCGGTGTCGGCAACCTCGGCTCCGTCGAAGCCAGCACGAGCGGCTGGCACGGACGACCGGCCTCCGCCGTCGTGCAGCTACCGCCGCTCGGAACGGTCTGGCTGGGCTGGACACCTAGCGGCCTGACCACGACGGTCAGGAGCCTGACGCGCTGATGAGCCCGCCGTACTGGCCGATGACGAGCGGCTTGCCCTCGGCCGGAACGAGCATCAGCACCTGGTGCCGGTAGTTGAGGGTGGCCGACCCGGTGACTGGGGAGGAGAAGTACGCCGCCGCCTCCAGGCCAGCGAAGTCCAGCGAACGCTTCCCTTCGAGCGTGTAGCGGTCGGTCCGCACGAGCGTCGCGAAGACCAGTACTCCCTCGTCGCGCAGCCGCACGACGTGGTGCACCGGCAGGGCCGACCACTCCTGCTCGAAGGTCACGCCAGTGACCGGCTGTGCCTCGGCCAGTGTGCGCATCTGAGAGATGAACGAGTCCTGGACGAACCGACCAGCCGTCGGGCCGTCCGGGTCGGCCAACGTCGCGGCGTAGTCGTCGACGAGCTGCTGGGGGAAGCCGCGCTGAACCGTTCGGCCGTCGGACCACTCACCACCATCGGCCGCCAGGATGACCGCACTGCCGTCCTCTCGCTGAGCCACCGGCCCGATCTGGGTGGAACGCGCGAGCCGCGGCGCCTCGATGAGCCGCCACGGTGACGTGCTGGTTGGGCGGGTGAAGACGGCAGCGACCTTCTGGTCGGTCCCCGCCGCCTCGGTGAGCATGGCGAACCACAGCGGGTAGGAGTCGAACCGACCGGCGACGACCAGCTGCGTGCGGGTGAAGCGGAATGACTTGGTGCGCACCGGGAGCCGCTGGCGCAGGAAGAAGGCACCGCGGTCGATCGCGAGGAGCGGCCCGGCTTCGATGTCGGCGAGCGGAGCAGGATCGACGCTGGTCTCGGCTCGGGCCCGGACCCGGTTGTAGCGAATGAGCACGGAGTCGGCGCCCGCCATCGTCGTGGCGCGTTTGGCGTGATCCAGATCGCCCTTCGAGTTCACCCAGCCGCAGCCGCCCAGCGCAGCCGACAGCACCAAACACGACAGCAGGTGGGCAGCCCGTCTCATCGCGGGCTCCCGGGGGGTGGCACCGGCGGCGCAGACGTGGCGCCGCTCGGCGCACGGCGCCGCGCACCGACAGAGGCGATTCCAGGTCGGCCCGACCGGTCGCGGAGCCGCCCGACGAGGACCCGGCCGGCCACGGCCAGCCCCAGCCCGGCCAGCGCCACGGCGAGCCCACCCGCGAAGGCCCCCGGCCGAAGCACCGTGACGGTCGTCTGGACGCGTAGCCGCGGGCGCAGGTCGGCGTTTGTCACTACGACGTCGACGGAGTCTTCGGGGAGGGCGAAAGTCAGCGACACCTTGCCTGGTCCGGTGTCGCTGACCAGCCACCAGTCGAGCTCGGCGGGTGGCCGGCTGGGCGCGTCCGTGCCGCCTACCCGGCTCGTGGTCGTGTCCCACGGCAGGTTGAGCGTGTCGAGCCGGGCGTACGCCGAGCCGGCCAGGTAGTCCCGCACGTCGAGGTCGTGGCCGAGGCCGACGAACAGCGGCTGCTCGCTCGACGATGCGACCGTGACACGCACGGTCGGGCCGGCGTACTTGATCGCCTCGGGAGCGGTGGCGATGGCCGTTCCGTCGCTGGCGAGAGGATGCGGACCACTCGCCACCTCGTTGTCAGGACCGAAGACCACCGCCGTGGTGGAGCCGAGGAGCACGAGCAGGACGCCCAGCAGGACCAGCAGCCAGCCGCCAGCTCGCCGCACGTCAGCCCGCCGTCGACGCAGTCATCGCCACTCGACCGTCAAAAGAGCGCACTGGCCAGCTGCTGGCGAGCCTTGAGGACACGAGGATCGGCGTCACCGACGACCCCGAACAGCTCGATCAGGTGCGTGCGGGCTGCCTCTTTGTCGTCTCCACCGACGCGGCGGACGAAGTCGATGAGACGACCGAACGCGTCCTCGACGTTTCCGCCCAGCAGGTCAAGGTCGGCCGCCAGGGTCTGGGCGTCGAGGTCGGCGGGTTGCTGCGCCGCTGCCGCACGGGCCGTGCTGGGGTCGACGCCTTGGGTGCGCCTGAGCAGCTTGGCCTGGCCGAGCCCGAGCTGAGCCTCCGGGTCACCGGGACTGGTCTTCAGGGCCTCTTCGTAACCGGCGACGGCGACATCGAGGTCGCCGGAGAGCAGCGCCTGCTCGGCTTCGGGGAACCGTGATTCCGGCTCGGCGGGTTCGGTCTCGCCGACCGGCTGCTCAGCGGCCGGACCCATCGGTTCGGCGCGGCCCGTGACGCCGTTGGCGGCCGCGGCCTGGAGGATCTGTTCCACCAGGGCACGCATCTCGGGCTCGGGAAGTGGCTCCTGGATCAGCGGGGCGAGCTGACCCCGCAACGCCGCGACCACCAAAGGCACCTGCGGGATGCCGAGCGCCTCCGCCAGGCCCGGCTGGGCGCCGACGTCCACCCGGGCGAAGAGGAAGCGGCCGTCGGAGTCGTCGGCGATCCTGGACAGTACGGCGTTGATCTCAGTCGACGCCGGGACCTCCTGTGACCAGAAGCTGACGAGCACGACCACACTCAACGAGCGCTCGACGACATCGCTGCGCAGCGACTGCTCGCTCGTGACGTCGAACGAGTAGCGCCCGGCGGCGCCGGAGCCCCCCGGCGGCGTGCCACCGGCAGCCTGCGCCGGCGTACCGGCAGGTTTGCGCAGCGCGGACAGGTCGATGGCGCCCGGGCGCGAGAACTGCGGAACCGTCATGTGGTCATCTTAGTGTCGACACGCGGCACCAGTGTCGTGCGTCGACGGGGCCTCGAGCCCGGGCGGCTGTTCTGATCCCCTGTGCCACCAGGTGATTAGGCTGTTCGCGTGTCCACGGTTCCCCCACAGCCGACGCTCACTGACGGTGTCGTGGTACTGCGACCGTGGCGCGACGACGACATCGAGGTGGCGCGGCTGGCGCACGACGAGGAGATCGCCCGGTGGTTCGGCTTCCCCGCGGTGATCCCGTCGTACGAGCAGCATGCCGACGCGGTCCATCGTTGGCGTGAGAAGTATGCCGATGGACGCAGCGCGGTGAACTTCCTGATCGAGCACGACGACCGGCCGTCGGGCACCGTCGAGGTCCGCGACGCCGGCGACCATCGCGGGGAGCTCTCCTGGGCCTTGTACGCCGGCACACGCGGCCAGGGAGTTGCCACCCGGGCGGTCCGTCTGCTCATCCGCTACGCGTTCGACGAGCTCGGCATGAAGCGGGTCGAAGCGCGGGTCGACCCGGCGAACGTGCGATCCCTGCGGGTGGCGAGCCGCGCCGGGCTCCGTCGCGAGGGAGTCCTGCGTCAGCACGAGACCATCGGTGGCGAGCGCCGCGACCACGTCATCCTGGCTCGGCTGTCGGCTGACGACGAGCCGTCGCAGGCTGCCGGGTTCCGGGCCATCCTCAACGCCGGCCTGCCGCGCAAGCGAGCGATCTCCCAGCTTTTGGTCCAAGGCCCCGAGCAGCGGGTGCTGCTGTGCCAGCTCACCTACAAGGCAGACTGGGACCTGCCCGGGGGCGTCGTCGAGGTAGGCGAGTCACCGGCGGTCGCGGTCGTGCGTGAGGTGAAGGAAGAGCTGGCTCTCGACCTGCCAGCACACGGCCTCCTCGTCGTCGACTGGCTCCCGCCATGGTCTGGCTGGGACGACGCCCTGTGCCTCGTCTTCGACGGAGGGGTCCACGACCCGTCGATCGTCGACGCCGTCGTGCTGGAGCCGCGTGAGATCGTCTCGGCCGAGTTCTGCACCGCGACGCAGGTCCGCGAACGGTGCCGCGACTTCACCGCGCGCCGGATCGAGCAGGCGTTGGTGGCGGTCGGCGGCACCGGCGCCGAGTTCCTGCACTCCGGCGTTCCCCTGCCCCTCTCCGATTCGTCCGATTGAGTTCGGACAGTTGTGACGTCGCTCAGTCGGACGAATCCGCCCCTCTCCGATTCGTCCGACTGAGCTCGGACAGTTGTGACGTGGCTCAGTCGGACGAATCGGAAAGCAGGAGGGGCTCTCAGAACCGAGCGGGCTCGCGGTACTCGCCCCACTCGGCCCGCAACGCGTCACAGATCTCACCGAGGGTCGCCTCGGCGCGGACCGCGTCGAGCATGGTCGGGATCATGTTCGTGTCGGTCCGCGAGACGTCGACCATGGCGGCCAACGCGGCGTCGACGGCCTGCTGGTCGCGCGTCGAACGGCGGTCGACGAGCTCACGCACCTGCTCGAGCTCGACCTCGTGCGAGACGCGGAGGATCTCGAGCTCACCGCTGACGGTGGAGGTGTGACAGTTGACCCCTACCACCAGCTTCTCGTTCTTCTCCAGAGCCGTCTGGTACTGGAAGGCGGCTTCAGCGATCTCGGACATGAACCAGCCGTCTTCGATACCGCGCAGGATGCCCGGAGTCATCGGCCAGACGCCGTTCTTGTCACCGATGCTGCCGCGCACCTGCTCCGCGAGCGCTGCGGTGTCGGCAGACCGGAGCTTGGAGCCACCGATCTCGAGGATGGTGTCGAAGATTGCGGTCGCCTCCGCCTCGAGCTTGTCGGTGAGCGCCTCGACGTACCAGGACCCACCGAGCGGGTCAGCGACATTGGCAACGCCGGTCTCCTCCATCAGCACCAACTGCGTGCGCAACGCGATCTCAGCCGCCTGCTCTGTCGGGAGGGCGAGTGTCTCGTCGAGCGCGTTCGTGTGCAGCGAGTTGGTGCCGCCGAG
>JACCVA010000303.1 GCA_013698435.1 Nocardioidaceae bacterium
GAGGTGGTCTTCGAACGGCTCGGCCCGCCCTTGGTGGCGGTGTTCCCCTTCACGGTGATGTTTCTCGTGACCTCGGTGACCACCCTGCGCGAGCGGTCGTCCGGCACGTTGGAGCGGCTGCTGTCGATGCCGATGAACAAGCTCGACCTGTTGCTGGGCTATGCGATCGCGTTCGCCGTAGTGGCGCTGGCGCAGGCGCTGTTAGTGGTCACGCTCACCGTCGGGCTGCTCGGGCTCGACGTGACCGGGCCCGTCTGGGCTCTCGCCGTGGTGGCTGTCCTCGACGCCGTTCTCGGCTCGGCCTTGGGGCTCTTCGTATCGGCCTTCGCGCAGACGGAGTTCCAGGCGGTGCAGTTCATGCCAGCGTTTGTGATCCCCCAGCTGCTCCTGTGCGGCCTGTTCCTCTCCCGAGACAGCCTCCCGGACGTGCTGAGCGCAGTTTCGGACGTGCTGCCGTTGAGCTACGCCGTTGACGCCATGCAGCGGCTGCAGACCACCGCGGGCCTCGACGCCGGGTTCGGTGTGGACCTCACCGTGGTCGCGGGATTCGTCGTGGCCGCGGTCGTGCTCGGCGCTGTCACCCTCCGCCGGCGTACTGATTGATCAGCATCTGTGACGCACCGCACTAGTCCTCGTCGATCTCGGCGATCAGGTCGCCCTCGGTCACCACGTCACCCACGCTGACCGCGATCTCGCTGACGGTGCCGGCCACCTCGGCGTGGACGGGGATCTCCATCTTCATCGACTCGAGGATCACCACGGTGTCCTGCGGCCCGACCCGCACACCTGCCGCGGAGACGATCGTGAGCACGTTCGCGACGAGCTCGGCGTGCACCTGGTGACTCATGTCCGTCCTTTCACGTCGCGCGGAGGGGGGCTCATGATCCCCGGTTCATGATCTCCGGTCCTTGATGCTAGTACCGCGGCAGGCAAGGACTGCGCGTCGTCTTGCGTCACCGCGTAGCCTGTGGGTCGCGCCGGTAGAACGGAACCGGTCGATGAAGGAGTCCGCGTTGCTGCGTCGTTCGCTGCTCATGTTGTCGCGCAGTGGCAACGTCAAGTCGCTGGTCACCTCGCTGCCCGTCTCAGCAGGGATCGTGTCGCGGTTCGTGGCCGGAGACGACGTCGACGACGCCGTCGCCGTGACCGCCCAGCTCGAGTCCGACGGCCTTCTCGTCAGCCTCGACTTCCTCGGCGAGGACACGCTCGACGCAGCGCAGGCAGACGCCACCGTGTCGGCATACCTGGCGCTGCTGTCGCGCCTCGACGCCGCCGGTCTTGCACCCGGGGCCGAAGTGTCGGTCAAGCTGTCGGCGGTCGGCCAGGCGCTCGGAGCAGACGGCGAGAAGATCGCGCTGGACAACGCGCGGCTGATTGCTCGCGCCGCCAGCAACGCCGGCACGACCGTGACGCTCGACATGGAGGACCACACCACCACCGACTCGACGCTTGCGATCATGCGCGAGCTGCGACTGGACTTCCCGTCGATCGGAGCGGTGGTGCAGGCGTACCTGCGGCGTACCGAAGCCGACTGTCGCGACCTCGCCTACGAAGGGTCGCGGGTGCGGCTGTGCAAGGGCGCCTACAAGGAACCGGAGTCGGTGGCGTTCCAGGACAAGTTCGAGGTCAACAAGTCGTACGTCCGGTGCATGCGGGTGCTGTTGGAGGGCCGGGGCTACCCGATGATCGCCTCCCACGACCCGACGCTCATCGAGATCGCCGGCGCGTTGGCGGCGCGCAACCAGCGGGCCCAGGACAGCTACGAGTACCAGATGCTGTTCGGCATCCGGCCCGACGAGCAGAAGCGCCTTGCCGCCGCGGGGGAGAAGGTAAGGGTCTACGTTCCGTACGGCGACCAGTGGTACGGCTACTTGATGAGACGTCTCGCCGAGCGACCGGCCAACCTGGCATTCTTCGCACGGTCGGTGATGACGAAGGGCTGACGCCGCGGCAGCGGCGTCGGTGGCGCTGAGACGGGCCGGGCGGCAACGGAGGTTCACATGACGGTGGCAATCCTGGGTGCCGGGGTGATGGGTGAGACCGTGGTCTCCGGCCTCATCCGGGCCGGGCGTGACCCGCAGACGTTGCTGGTGTCCGAACGCCGACCCGAGCGCGCCGACGAGCTGCGGCAGCGCCACGCCGTCGAGGTCGTGAACAACCTCGAAGCAGCGACCCGCGCCGACACCCTCGTCCTCGTGGTGAAACCACAAGACATGCCCGACCTGCTCGAAGAGATCGCACCGGTGGTCCGCGCCGGCCAGCTCGTGGTGTCGCTGGCGGCGGGCATCACCACAGGGTTCATCGAGGCTCGGCTGCCCGAGGGCGTCCCCGTCGTGAGGGTGATGCCCAACACCCCGGCTCTTGTCGACGAGGGGATGGCTGCCATCTCGCCCGGCGTGCACTGCGACGAGGCACATCTGGTCGAGGCAGAGGACCTGCTGCGGTCGACAGGCAAGGTGCTGCGGGTGCCGGAGAAGCAGCAAGACGCCGTCACGGCGATCTCCGGGTCCGGTCCGGCGTACCTCTTCTTCGTGGTGGAGGCGATGATCGAAGCCGGGGTGCATCTCGGCCTGCCGAGGTCCACCGCCACCGAGCTGGTCGTGCAGACGATGGTGGGTTCGGCCACCATGCTGCGCGAGACGGGTGAGCACCCGACGGTGCTGCGGGAGCGGGTCACGTCACCTGGGGGTACGACGGCAGCGGCCGTCCGTGAGCTCGAGGACCACAAGGTACGGGCCGCCTTCATGACCGCCCTCGAGAGTGCCGCCCGGCGGTCGCGGGAGCTGGCGAGCGGCACCGACGCGTGAGCCGCTGACATGGCTCCTGCCGCGACCGAGCCAGTCCGCCCGCTGAGCGGAGCCGCGGACGGGGCCGACGCCGTCGTTGATGAGCACCGCCGCCGCGCGCTGGTGCGGATGAAGTAGTTGGCCGGGTTGCTGCTCGTGGCCGCCGCCGTCGTCTATGTGCTGACCCTCGACCGGGCGGGGACCTGGGCGTACGTGCACGCGACTGCTGAGGCTGCCATGGTCGGAGCGGTGGCGGACTGGTTCGCCGTCACCGCGCTCTTTCGTCGTCCTCTCGGCCTGCCGATCCCCCACACCGCGATCATCCCCACCCGCAAGGGTGCGCTGGCCCGGAGCTTGCAGGAGTTCGTGAGCGGCAACTTCCTGACCGAGCCGGTGGTCCGCGGGCGGGTCGCGGACGCGCACGTCTCGCTCCGCGTCGGTGAGTGGCTCACCGACGAGACGCACAGCGCGCGCGCCGTCAGCGAGGCCGCGACGGTGGCGCGTACGGCCCTCGACAAGGTCCGCGACGACGACGTCACGGCACTGCTCGGGTCGGAGGTGCTGCCGC
>JACCVA010000312.1 GCA_013698435.1 Nocardioidaceae bacterium
AGGTTGGTGTGGTCGATCGCCACCCCCCACGGGTCGTCGAGCGCGAGGTCGGCGGCAACGGCTTCTCGACCGCGCGTCACCGCAGCGACATAGTCACCTGCGTCCACCAAGAACATGGCGAGATTGGTCAGCGCCGTCGCTACTCGGCGGGGGCTGCCGATCTCGCGGCCCAATGCGAGGCTGTGCTCCACCAGCGCTCGCGCACCGGCGACGTCGCCTGCCTCTCGTCGCGCGATTCCGAGGCTGTTGGCCTCCCGTGACTCGCGGTCGCGATCGCCCAGCCGTCGGGCCATGTCCAGCGCTCGCTCGAGGGCTCTACCGCCCACCTCCAGGTCGTTGAGCTGGACACACAAGATCCCCATCCCGTGCAGGGCATCCACCACTGCGACGCTGTCGCCCCGGTCCGACCTGTCGACGAGGTTGAGCGCGCGTTCATACCAACCGCGGCCCTCCGCTGCATACCCGAACCGGTACCAGTAGGTGTTCATCCGGCCGAGGAGCACATAGCCGCACTCGCGTCGCTCGGTCGACGCCTCGTCCGGTGACCGCAGGCACCAGTCCAGGGCGGCGCGGATGTCTTCTTCCACCGAGCCCATCCGGTCCAGCGCTGTCATCTGCATCCGTCCAGCAGCTCACCGATCTCGCGCGCCCGCTGGTCGCACCACTGCGCATGGCGCAGGCGCATGTCGTCGTACTCCCCGGACGCGCGCAGCCGGTCACGTGCGAACCATCGGATTGTCTCGAGCATCGACACCAGGGGCTCGCCATCGGCCGCTTCGACAACCTGCACCAGGCTGACGTCGACGAGATGTGCGACGGCGTCAAGGGCATCTCGACCGTCCGAGCCGGCGACGAACTCCACAGCTGCCAGATCGGCAGCCTTCGAGAACACGCCCAGCTGTCGCAGGATCCGCTGGTCATCCTCGTCGAGCAGCTCGTAGCTCCAGGCGATCGTGGCACCGAGGGTGCGCTGCCGCTCCGCTCTGTCCGTGGCGGTCACGCCCTCGCCTAGCCGGTTGTCGATCCGGCTGAGCAGCGCCCGCGGGCTCAGCAGACGCACGCGCGCGGCGGCGAGCTCGATGGCGAGCGGGAGCCCGTCGAGTCGCCGGCAGACGGCGATCACGTCCGCGACGTTGTCCTGCGTCAGGTCGAAGCCCGGACGCACCATTCGCGCTCGGAGCACGAACAAACTCACCGCCCCGGCCTCTCGAGCGGCGGCCACATCTACCTGTCCTCGCTTCGGTACGCCGAGGGGTGTCACCGGCCACTCCTGCTCGTCGACCAGGTGCAGCGGCCGCCTCGATGTCATCAGCGCGCGCACCTGGCGCGCCTCGTTGAGCAGCCGGCTCACGACGTGGTCGGCGTCGGCGATCTGCTCGACGTTGTCGAGGATGAGCAGCGTCGGTCGGTCACCCAGCGCCCGAAGCGCTCGCTCGTCCGGCAGCCGCTCCACGTCCGCGGGCGCGCCGACCGCCTCCGCGATGGCCGCCCACATCAGCGCCGACCGGTCGGCCGTGTGCAACGACACGAAGTAGATGTCGAGGGGGATCTCGATGTCGCCTGCCACGGCGACCGCCAACCTGGTCTTGCCGGTGCCGCCCGGACCGGTGAGAGTCACCAGTCGGGTCCCGTCCCGTTCGATGGCTTCCACCACGGCGGCCACTTCTGCCGAGCGGCCGACCAGCGCGGCGCCGTACGCCGGTAGGTTGGCCCGGGTGCCTAGGCTCCGCAGCGGGGGGAACTCGTCGGGCAGGTCGGGCGCGACCACGTCGTGCAGGTGCTCGAGCTCGGCGAGGTCCTTGAGGCGGTGCCAGCCGAGGTCCCGCAGATCGACGTCGGCCGTCTGGGCGCCCTCGATCAGCGCCCGGGTGGCGTCCGAGACCACGATCTGACCGCCACTGGCCGTCGCAGCTATCCGCGCCGCACGGTGCACGTCGATGCCGATGTAGCCGTCTTCATGCCGTTGCGGCTCACCCGTGTGCAATCCCATCCGCACCTTGACCGCGATCTCGCCGGGCCAGACGTGCTCGTGCAGCCGACGTTGCGCCTCGACGGCCGCCCTCACTGCCCGGTGTGCGGAGGAGAAGACAACGAAGAAGTTGTCGCCCTCGGTGCCCATCTCGTAGCCCTCCTGGCCGGTGAAGGCGGCACGAAGGATAGCCCGTTGTGCGGACAGGGCATCGCCCCAGTGCGCACCCAAGCGTTTGAGCATCGAGGTGGAGCCCTCGATGTCGCTGAACAGCAGGGTCAGGGTCCCTGATGGGAGCGGACGCACTTTGACAGTATGGAGGCTGCCGCCAGCCTTGTCGCGGATAATGAGTACGCCGCTCGTTCGGTCTGTTCACCCATGGTCTGCAGGTGGTGCCAGCAGCCGTTCAGGCCGCAAGGGTTCTACTCGTTGGGTGTCCCGCACTCGGGCCAGAACCGCCGGGTCATCACCCTCGTGTCTCTGTGCGTGCCTGGGCACTGAGCAGCTGGGCCGCGTCGTCGGCGGTGACGACAGCGCATCGCACGTTGCACACCCCGGCGGGTCGGTGCGCGTGGATGATCACGCCGTTCTCGACGGTGTCCGGGAAGCAGTTGTCTGTCATGATCCCTCGCGATCGCGGGACACGAGAGACCAGGCGGCGATGATGTCATTGAGGGATTCGCGGAGTCCGTGCCGTGCGCAGGCTCGGGCCTGGTCGAGTTGGTCGGGATAGCCGGTCCCGTCCAGCTCGATCTGGACGGTGAGGCTCTCGTTAGCTCCAGGCATGTCATAGCGGACGATGTACTGTGCGTGGGCCATGCGTCGCCTCCGGGAGTCCGGGACAAGAAATGACCCAGCTCGGTCGCGTCGAGTCCGGGGTCTGAGGGCGGCTCAGGCTGTGCCGAAGGAGGCCTGGGCCGATAGAAGAAGTAAACCATCACACCGCTGTAACTCTGCTCAAGCGACCCGCTTTGCGGCGTCGTGTCGTCAGGTTCATGCAGACCGCCGGGGGGCGCACCGACCTGCCGGCGCTGCACCAAGTTGCCGAAGGACATCGCCGGGAGG
>JACCVA010000316.1 GCA_013698435.1 Nocardioidaceae bacterium
GTGGGCACCGGCGACCTCAGCGCGCTGGCCCAGGTGGGGATGGCGCTGGGCGACCACATGGACGCGCGCAGCGCGCTGCCGTTGATGTCGAGCAACGCCTTCACGCTGGCATCGGCGGCGCTCGGCTGGGAGCGGTGGCTGCGGCTGCTCGCGGTCGGCCACCGGATCGCTGCCCTCACCGCGCTCGCGCTCGGCGCCAACAGCGAGGCGTACGCCGACGAGGTCCAGACGCAACGTCGGATCGACCGGCAGCGCACGGTGGCCGCGGAGATGCGCGAGCTCCTCGCGGGCAGCACGGAGCGGCCCTGGCGGGTGCAGGACCCCTTCGGGTTGCGCGCCTATCCCCAGGTGGTCGGCGTCGGCGCGACAGCGCTCGACGAGCTGGCGAGCGCCATCGAGGTCGATGCGAACGCCGCCCTCGAGAACCCGATGTTCAGCGACGACGCCGTCTGGCACCACGGCAACTGGACCGCGCAGCTGATCGCGCTTCGCTCCGACGCGGCGCGGCTGGCGCTCTTCTCGGTGGCGTCGCTTTCGATGTCGCGCATCTCCGACCTGATGGACCCGTCGTTGACTGGTGCGACCCGGTTCCTCGCGGCAGGACCGGGGCCCAGCTCGGGGCTGCTGATGCTCGAGTACCTGGCCACAGCCGCGGTCAACTCGCTGGCGGTCTCGGCCCAGCCGGCGATGCTGGGCCAGATCCGCATCTCGTTGGGCTCGGAGGCGCATGCGAGCTTCGCCCCGGACTCGGTGGAGGCGCTGCACAGCATGGTCGACGAGTTCCAGCTGACGATGGCGTGCGAGCTGGTGGCGGCGGTCCGCGCGATCCGGATGCGCGGAAACACGTCGATCGTCGCCGACGCGCCCATCGGCGATGTGCTCGGCCAGGCGCTGGCGTCGCTGCCGTCGGGCCTCGAGGACCGACCGCTCACCGACGACGTCGACGCCGCGCGGGAGCTCATCGAGCGGTGGTACGCCGACCAGGCGCGCTGAGCCACCTCGCCGACGCGGGTCAGGCCATGTCGTCGAGCGGGCGCAGCTCGTCGGCGTACGACACCGAGACTCGACGCAGCACGCCGTCGGTGAGGGAGTACTGGCCCATCCGCCACAGCGGGGGCGAGTAGGCGTGCACCGACACCGAGCCGGGCTCCAGGCCGGTCAGCCGGTGGATGTGGTCGGGGCCGAACGAATAGACCGAACCCGCGCCCACGTGCGTCTCCAGGCTGGGGCGGTCGATGGCGAGGTTGTGCTCGACGAGTGACCCGGAGGCGACTGCCACCGCGCCCGACGAGATGTCGTGGTCGTGCCAGCCGGTGTCGTTCTGGGGGCTCCAGCACAGCAACCAGACGTCGACGTGGGCGTCGCGGTGCAGGGAGACGTAGTGGCGGTCGCCGCTCGCGAAGTCGACGTGCTCGTCCCAGAGGTGCTGCTGCGCGGCCATCCCGCCGGCCAGCTCGGCGAGCTCACGGCGGTCGAGGTCGCGCCCCGGGAGCGAGTCGAGCGACAGGCCGTCGTTGACGTCGACGAGCCGGTGCGCTGCTCGTGCCGGGATGCGCACGTCGGCGTCGAGCGGTGAAACGGTCATCGGGCCCTCCTGGGGCTGTCCGGGGCCGGCGCGTCCAGCTTCAGCAGCCGCGTCGGGTTCGTGGTGGTGAGGGCATGCAGGGCTGCCGCTCCCAGGTCGGGGATGGTCGGCTCGGCGTACGGCCGGTCCGACCCGAGCACGAGCGCGTCGATGCCGAGCACCCGGATCAGCGCGTCCAGTGCGCGCGGGCCGTACGACGACGTGTCGACGAAGACGTCTGGGTCGATGACGCCGAACCTGCCGCCTCTGGCCTCGAACCGCTCGTGGTGGACCGGGGCGAGCCCCGCGCCGGCCACGAAACACACCCGCAGGTGCGGCGCCACACGGCGGCCGACGAAGTGCCATGCCCACCAGGCGGCTGACAGCTGGTCGACGTAGCCCACGACCGGCGCCCACCAGGCGGGCACGTTCGGGGGAGTGAGTGTTGGCCCCGGGTGCACGAGGAGGGGCCTGTCGGCATCGGCGACGACGTCGAGGACGGCGGCGCAGGCGGCCCACCCGTCGGGCGTGCCGAGTGCGGTGGCCGGAAGCTGCAGGCCGACGCAGCCCGCCTGAAGTCGTTGCTTCAGCTCGGCAAGATCGGGGTCGACCAGGGAGACAGCCGCCCAGGCCCGAAACGGGGCGGGCAGGTCGGCGATGTCGGCGTGGTAGGCGGCGAGGAGGTCGGCGCCATCGGTGAGCTGCTCGACGCCCAACGGGCTCGACAGTGACGTGGCGGCGAGCACCGTGCCGCTGCTCTGCTCAAGAGCGGCCCGGCGCTGTGCGTCGTGGGCGTCCGGGTCGACCTCGTGCGGCGGTTCGGTTGCGGTGTGCAGCTCCCAGCCGCGCAGGTACGGCGGATCGTGTCGCCGGCGCAGGGCGTCGACGAACCGCTGACCCCACAGGTGCTGGTGCACGTCAATCGTCAAGCAGTCCTCCATCCGTGGGCGTGATTAAATTTAGTATTTCAGTAGAGTTATAGAGAAGCGTTTAAGTCCTGGATGCATTGAAGCGCTTCAAAGTGCACACGTCAAGCCGCCGTGAGAGTGTTGCGGCGTGCCTGCGTCCGAACCGGCCGCCCGGCCGGCCAAGCGTCCCACGCTGAAGGATGTCGCGGCCGAGACCGGTCTTTCGGTCACCGCCGTGAGCTACGCGCTGCGAGGGCTGCACGGCAAGGAGTCCACCCGCCGGCGGGTCGTCGAGGCCGCCGCCCGTCTCGGGTACGAGGCCGACCCGATCGCCCGGGCGCTGGCGTCGGGCAGCACCGGTGTGACCGGGGTGCTCTGCGGGTCGCTCACCGACCTGTGGCAGCAACGGCTGGCGGCTGCCCTGGCCCGCGCCTTGTTCGCGGATGGTGTCAACGCGCTCATCGTCGACGCCGCCGGCGACCCCAGCCACCAGCTGGAGCTTGCGGAGCGGGTGGTCCAGCAGCGCGTCGATGCGCTCGTCGTCATCCCACTGGACCCACTGACCGCAGGGTGGGAACCGATCGGCGACCGCGTCCCCTTGATCACGGTCGGCGACGAGCTGGCGGCAGCACGCACCACGTCGGCGGTGCTGTTCGATGTGGGCCTCGCCGTCACGCACGCCCTCGACACGCTTTCCCAGCACGGGCATCGCCGCGTCAGCGTGCTGGCAGCGGAGATGTCGAGCCGGCGCCGGCGGCCGATCGAGGTGGCGGCCGCCAAGCTGGCTCGAGCCCGTGGCCTGACGTTGACCGTCACACCCTGTCCGCATGAGCTGGACGGTGCGCGGGAGGTGGTCGCTGCGCTCCTCGGGGGCGCCGACCCACCCACCGCCGTGCTCGGGCTGGCCGACTCGATGGCGTACGGCGCGTACGCGGCGGCCCGGGAGCTCGCACTGGACATCCCCTCCGACCTGTCCGTGATTGGGTTCGACGACCACCCGATGTCGGCGCTGCTCACCCCCGCCCTGTCGTCGTACCGGTGGCCGCTGGAGTCGATCATCGAAGCGATCATGCAACGCGTCTCGCTGACCGTCTCGGGAGCGGCATCGGTCGACGACGTGCTGCTGGCGCCCGAGCCGTTCGCGCGCGGCTCCGTGGGCACCGCGCCCTCCGACAGATGACGGCTTTCGCGTAGCTCCCGCGAATTGGGGGAGGAGGAGGGGCGGCGTTGGGTAGTGAAGTCAGCGTGCGCCGGGCTGCTCGGCGTGAGGGAGTCGGCGTACGACGGGGAGACGTCGCAGCCACAGCCGCACGCCGTGCAGCCGGATCAACACAGCCGTCCGTTGCGGCATCAGCGGCTGGGTGACCGCGACGCCGAGGATGCGTCGAGCGGTGATCGGCAGCGCTGTCCCGGTGAAGCTGCCGGTGAACACCACCCGGCCGTCCTGCTGCAGCGTCACGTACGCGCCGAGCTTGCCGTCGTCGTTGACGAACTTGAGCCGGTAGTCGCCGAACACCCCGAAGAACGGCGAGACGTAGAAGCTCTTGTCCACCTGCGCGGCACCGTGGTCGTCGACCTCGACGACGTAGCCGTGGCGCTCGCCGTAGGTGTTGTGCACCTCGGCGACCACGCCTTCGAGCCGGCCGTCCTCGGCGTAGCACCAGTAGACGCTCAGCGGGTCGAACACGTAGCCGAGCACGCGGGCGTTGGCGAGCATCACGACGTGGTGCGCGGTCCAGTCGACGCCCTGCGCAGCGATGAACGCTCGCACGTTGTCACCGAGGGTGCCGTTGGGGTCGCCCACGTGGTCGCGGGCCTCGAAGGAGACCAGACCGCGCAGCCACCTCGGTGCCACCTGCGGACGGTCGACGTCGACGAGCCACTGGTGGGCGCGGTAGCGGAACGAGTGCTTCAACGGGTGGAACCGGGTGTGTCGGACCTCGCCCTTGACGAGAGCGGGTACGGCGGTGGGTCGCGCTGTCACCAGGTCGCCCCGAAGTGGGCGGCGGCGGCGACGCCGGCACGGCAGCCGTCCTCGTGGAAGCCCCAACCGTGCCAGGCTCCGGCGTACGTGGTGCGCTCGGTCGCGATCTCGTCGAGTCGCCGCTGTGCCGCGACCGATGCCGGGGTGAAGACCGGGTGGGCGTAGTTCATTGTCGCGATGACCTTGTCGGGCGCAATCAATGTGTCGGCGTTCAAGGTGACGACCAGCGGGTGCGTCTCGGGGTGGTGCTGGAGCCGGTTCATCCAGTAGCTGACCTGGACCGCCTCCGACCGCTGGTGGCAGGAGTCGAGCCGGAAGTTCCAGCTGGCGCGCTCGTTGACCACGGGCGACAGGAGGCTCTCGTCGCGGTGGAGCACGGTCGAGTTGGGCGCGTAAACGAAGCTGCCGAGCAGCTCCTTCTCGACCGGGCTCGGGTCGGCGAGCAGCTTCAGCGCCTCGTCGGGGTGGGTGGCCAGCACCACCTTGTCGAACTCGCTGGTGGCCCCGGTGGCGTCGGTGAGCGTCACCCCGTCGACGTGACGCGCGACGCCTGTGACACCGACACCTTGGCGTACGTCGGCGAGCCCGGCGGCGATGGCGTCGACGTAGGTGCGCGACCCGCCTTCGACGACGTACCACTGCGGTGCGTCGCCGAGCCGGAGGAAACCGTGATGGGAGAGGAACTCGAAGAGGTACGCCGCCGGGTAGTCGAGGGACTGGCGGTGGCCGCTGGACCACACGCACGACACGATCGGCAGCGCGTAGTGCTCGACGAAGTGCGTGCCGAAGCGGTGCCGCTCCAGGAACTCCCCGAAGGTGTCGAGCGACCCACCCGCCTCCGCGAGGTGCTGCATCGCCAGGGTCTGGAACCGCTTGACGCTGAGCAGCAGCTTCCAGAAGGTGGGGTCGGCGGCGCGCTTGCGCTGGGCGAAGATGCCGGCCGCACCGCGCCCCCCGACGTACGCCAGTCCGCAGCCGTCGCAGCTGACGCTCATGCTCATCTCGGTCGGTCGGACGGCGACGCCGAGCTCGTCGAGAAGTCGTCGCAGCAGGGGGTAGGTGCGGTCGTTGAGGACGATGAACCCGGAGTCGACCGACGCCTTGCCGGCGCCGACGTTGACCCGGTGGGTGTGGGCGTGGCCGCCCAGCCGGTCCTGCTGCTCGAAGAGCGTCACGTCATGGGTGGCACGCAGCAGGTGGGCAGCGGTGAGGCCGGAGACTCCGGCACCGACGACGGCGACACGGGGGCGAGGGCTGTGAGTCACGGGCACATCTGTTGATTCGTCACCGTG
>JACCVA010000359.1 GCA_013698435.1 Nocardioidaceae bacterium
GCGTGGTGCTGGATGAACACGATCGGTGTCTGCTGCGCCCGTGCGCGGGCAATCAGCCCAGCAGTACGCGCAACCACGTCGTCGCGCTGCCACGCCGTCTCCAGCACCTGCTGCTGAAGGTCGATGACGAGCAGGGCAGTGGCGGTGCCGGATCGGGTGCTCATGGGTGACTCCTCTGGTGGACCGCTGTCTTCTTCCGTACGGTAGCAAGGAACCCGGACGGAACTTGTCCTGATTCTTCGACTTTCTGGAGGAGCGCGTGGATATCCGGCGACCGGCGGGCCGACTCCTTGCACTGCTCGAGCTGCTGCAGGACCGCCCCGGCGTCAACGGACCGGCGCTGGCCGCCGCGCTCACTGTCGACGTGCGGACGGTGCGGCGGTATGTCACGACCCTGCAGGAGATGGGAATCCCGGTCGACACCACCACTGGGCGACATGGCGGTTATCGGCTGCTCCCCGGCTTCCGGCTGCCGCCGTTGATGTTCAGCGCGGACGAGGCGGTAGGGCTCGCGGTCGCGCTGCTGGGCGTCCGGTCGTCGGCGCACGACGAGCTGCCGGCGGTCGTCGCCAGCGCCTTCGGCAAGATCGAGCGGGTGCTGCCGCCCGATCTCGCCCAGCAGGTGCGAGCGTTGCGCGATGTGACAGCCCTGCCGCCGGAGTCGCCCGGGGGCGGGCGGCGTTTCCCCGACCCTGCCGTTCTCGCGGGCCTGGCGCGCGGCGTCCTCGCCCAGCAGCGTTGCCGCGTCGAGTACCGGCGAACAGGTGAGCCGGCGAGCCGGCGTGAGTTGGAGCCATACGGTCTGGTGTCCTTGGGCGGGCGCTGGTACGTGCACGGCTTCTGCCACCTGCGGCAGGCGCGGCGCACGTTTCGGGTCGACCGCATCACGCAGGTGCGCCTCCTGCCGCGCCGCTTCACGGCGCCGACGGGACTCGACATCGTCGCGGAGGTCGAGCAGACGTTGGTTCGCGGCCGGCAGTGGCAGGTCGAGCTCGAGGTGGACGCGCCGCTTGCTGCCGTGCGTGCTGAGCTGCCCCGCCACTTCGCCGAGCTCGAGCAGCTCGCGATTGGCCGGACGCGGTTGCGATCGTCGACCAGCAACCTCGGCTGGTTCGCGTGGCGTATCGCCGACGTGCCGTTCGCCCTGCGGGTGGTGTCTCCCGGTGAGCTGCGCGACGCGCTGCGCGAGCACGCCGACGTGCTGCGCCGGATGGCTGACGCCTGAATGGACGTGCGGGCCCGGTTGCCGACGCGGAGGTCAGTGAGTAGAGGGACGGCCGAGGTATTCGAGCTGTGCGCGCACGCTGAGCTCGGCGGCCGGCCAGAGGCGCTCGTCCACGTCGGCGTACACCCGACGTACGACGTCGCGTGGCTCGACGGCGCCCGCTGCAACTGCTTCTCGCACCTGGTCGAGCCGCGCGGCACGGTGCCGGAGGTAGTGGTCGAGCACCGGCAACGCCTCGTCGAGCACCGGGCCGTGGCCGGGCCAGATCACCTCGAGCTCGTTGGCCTCGGCAAGGTCGCGCAGTCGGCGGAGCGAGCCGAGGTACGCGCCGAGCTCTCCGTCGGGATAGGCGACGACCGTCGTTCCGCGGCCGAGGACGGTGTCGCCGGTCAGCACCGCTCGCTCCGCCGGGAGCACGAAGCTGAGCGAGTCGCTGGTGTGCCCCGGCGTCTCGACCACGCGGACCTCGAGGCCGTCGAGCTCGACGACGTCACGTTCGTGGAGCCCCTCGCCGCCGTAGACGAAGGTCGGGTCGAGCGCACGAACGTGGCAACCCACGCGCTCGGCGAACGCCCGCGCGCCTTCACTGTGGTCGGCGTGGCCGTGTGTCAGCAGCACGACCCCTACCGGGCCGGCGATCTCGGCGACTCGATCAAGGTGCTGCTCGTGCAGCGGTCCGGGGTCGACCACCACGGCCCGCCGCGCGTCGGGCTCACGCATGACCCAGGTGTTGGTGCCGTCGAGCGTCATCGGTGAGGCATTGGGCGCCAGCACACAGGTGGCGCGTTCGCCGAACGACCCGCCCTGCCAGCTCACGACTGGGCGCAGCCGTCTACGACCAGGAAGCCTTCGCCGTCGATGATCTCGACGCCCGGCGTCACGGTGGTGATCGTGCGTTGCGCGGCCGCGGCCAGCGCTTCGTTCGCGCTGGCATACGCGGCCACCTCGGCCACCGTCACGTACGTCGGTGGCAACATCGACATCGCTCCCTCATCGACGCCTGCGCAGGCGTCGCTCGGGCGCATCCACTGCACGTGGTCGGCCTCACCCGAGACATCTCGGGTGCGCTGTCCCACCGGCATGACGGCCAGGAAGAACCGAGTGTCGTAGCGCCGCGGCTCGAACTCCGGGGTGATCCAGTGCGCCCAGGCATGCAGCAGGTCAGACCGCACCACCAGGCCCCGCTCCGCGAGGAAGTCGGCGAACGCCAGGCTGCGGTCGACGAGCGCCGCTCGGTCCCGCTCCCAGTCGTCGTCGGTGGTGTCAGACACCAAGGAGTCCGCACTCGGGCCGGCGAGCAGCACGCCGGACTCCTCGAACGTCTCGCGCACCGCCGCGCACACCAGCGCTCGAGCTTCCCCCTCGGAGCACGCGAGGGTGTGCGCCCAGTCCGTAGCTGACGGCCCCGCCCAGGCCACGGCGGTGTCGGAGTCCCGTCGGTCGACGGTGCCGCCCGGAAAGGCGTACATGCCGGCGGCGA
>JACCVA010000091.1 GCA_013698435.1 Nocardioidaceae bacterium
GGGCCGTGCTCGTCACCCACCAGAAGTCGCCGAGGCCTGGGGTGGCGACCAGCTCGCCCTCCTTGCTGGCAAGGGCGAGCGCTCGCAGGTACGCTGCCGGCTCGGTTGTTGCCTGCTGCAGTGGCGGCCGCGCGCCGGTCACTCCGAGATCGAGCAGAGCCGAGCGCTGGCGTCGCGTGCCGGCGCCGACCCGTGCAGCAAGCGAGTCGACCGCCACATGCGCGGTGACGTCGTGGTGGCCGTCGAAACGGGCCACGCTCTGCCGCCCGTGGCGATACGACACCGTGGACAGCCGGGCCGGACGGTTGTCGCGGAGGTGGCCGTAGTCGATCGCCAGCGCGACACCGTCGTGCAGCCGCGCGCACGCGTCGGCCCACCAGTCGTCACGGCTGAGGCCGACCTCGGCCCGCTGGCCGGACGCGCCGAGCGGCCACCAGCTGGACAGCCACTGCTCGGTATCTCGCCCGGCCACGTGGCCCAGCCGTTCGTCTCCGGTCTCGATGCACACCTCGACCAGTCGCGCGGCTCCGTCCTCGTCGAGCTCCACAACGTCGCAGGGGAGGTTGTCGAGCAGCTCGTTGGCCAGCAGCAGACCGTCGATGCCGCTGCCGAGCTCGTGGTGCCAGCCGATGCGTGCCGGCAGGTCCGGTGGGCGGGGTCGCAGTTCTATCGCGGTGAGCGTCAGGGTCGGCTCGATGGCGTGGAGCTCGACCAGCAGCTCACCGGCGCCGGCGCCGACGTCGATGACGGCGTTCAGGTCATGTTGGCGCAGCAGAGCCAGCACTGCGTGGGCGAACGCAGGGCCGGAGTGCACCGACGTCCGGAAGTGCTGTGCGGGCTGCTCGCCACGGTAGAAGCCGTCCGGGCCGTAGAGCGCGCGCTGCCACGCCTCACGCCACGTCACCCAGGTGTCTGCCACCAGCCGACTGTAGGACGACCCTCAGCCGGTCCGCCGGTAGGTGACGGTGCGTGCGCCGGGCGCGAAGCCGATGCTGCGGTAGAGACGGGCAGGCACGGGGTAGGCCTCGTCGCCGCGGGGACCTACCAACGCAGACGCCGCGCCGGCGTCCCTGAACGCCTGCAGCACCGCGAGGTTGGCCGCCCGCGCAAGCCCGAGACGGCGGTACGCCGGGGCGCAGCCGACGGGCTCGATCAGGCCGACCGCGTTGTGGTCGTCCAGCCACCCGAGCGCTGAGGCCACCCACTCGCCGTCGTCGGTCTCGACCACCCAGTCGAGGTCGGGCCGATACGGCCACGCCGCCATCACTTCGGCGTAGCTCTCGGCCGAAACCCGCGACCCGAAGTCGGACCACCCTGCGCGGTGCACTGCCGCGCGGGCAGCGGACTGGCCGGGCTCGACATGTCGCAGCCGGAAGCCGTCGGGCAGCTGAGGCTCTTCGACGTCGTCAAGTGCCCGATGATGATGGACGAAGTAGGGAGCGGCCCTGTCGGGCGAGTAGCCGGCCGCGGCCAGGGCGTCGACGAGATGGGCCTCCGGCTGGAGGACCGTGGTGGTGCGCTCGGTGCACTCGGCCACGCTCTCGAACCACGCCACCACCTCGGTCGCCACGTCGGGTCTGGTCGGGTCGACCGCCCAGCTGAGGAAGCCAGGCACCTCTGCCCATCCCCACCCGAGGACCTGGTCGCCGTCGGACCACAAGGCGGTACGGAAACCGGCGGCGGCACCGGGAATGGCGTAGCGGCCCCAGGCCACGTCACCGACGTGCCAGCGGCAGCGCGGTGACCAGGTCCGCTGGACGAGGTCCTGCATCGCGCGCAGGTCGTCGGCTCCGGAGTAGTCGTGGCGCTGCATAGGGATCCTCGTGGTCGAAAGGCAGCCGTCAGGCTGTCGCAGCAGTCACGCCTCCTGCAACCGGTTATCCCCCGCAACCGATCATGCCGCGCAACCGGCGTTGCCGGGCGAGCCTGCAACGCCGGTGCTGCCGGGTACGTTGCCAGCATGAAGTACGCCGTCAACATTCCGCCGTTCACCGACGTCGCGACCGTCGTCTCCATCGCCGTCGACGCCGAGAGGGCAGGCTGGGACGGGGTCTTCCTGTGGGACCACGTGCAGTGGTCCCCGGACCGACCCGACGTGCACGACCCGTGTGTGCTGCTCGGAGCGATCGCACAGGCCACCGAGCGGGTGAGACTCGGCACCCTGGTGACGCCGCTGTCCCGCCGGAGACCGACGATGGTGGCCAAGCAGGTCACGACTCTCGACCACCTGAGCAGGGGCCGAGCCACCCTTGGGGTCGGTCTCGGAGCGCCCGACGACCTGGACTTCGGCGATCTGGGTGACGAGTCCGACCGGCGTACGCGAGCAGCCATGCTCGACGAGAGCCTGGAGCTGCTCGACGGGTTGTTCGGGGGCCCCGTCGCGCACACCGGAGAGCACTACTCGGTGAAAGCCGACCTACTGCCTCGGCCGCTCCAGCTTCCACGCCCACCGATCTGGGTGGCGGGGGTGGTGCCGAACCGGCGACCGCTCGAACGTGCCCGCCGGTGGGACGGCATCGTCCCCATCGGCGCTGCTGAGCGGCTCACTCCGGACGGTCTCGCGGACTACCTCGGCGGTGATGCCCCAGCGGACTGGGACGTGGTCGCGCCCTGGGCGCCGGGCATCCCCGCCGGCGAGTACGCCGACGCCGGAGCCACCTGGTTGGTCGAGTCGACCTGGCCGTCAGAGCCCGGCTGGGAGCAGGAGATTCACGACCGCATTCGGCGAGACCCCGCGGCCGATTGAGCCCTGGAGCGGCCGACGCCGCTGGATAGGGTGTCAGCCGTGTCGCCACTCTTCGGCCGGAAGCGGGCCACCCCCCGGCTGAGCGTCGTGGTGCCGGTCTACAACGTCGAGCCCTATGTCGCCGAGTGCCTCGACAGCATCCTTGGCCAGGACTTCCAGGACTTCGAGGTCATCGTCGTCGACGACGGCTCCACCGACGGCTCCGCTGCGGTGGTGGAGGGGTATCTGGGTGGCGGCTCGCAGATCTCGATGGTGCACACCGACAACCACGGGCTGGGGGCGGCGCGCAACCATGGCGTCGGACTCGCCCGGGGTGAGTTGCTGGCCTTTGTCGACTCCGACGACACCCTGCCGCCGTACGCCTACGCGCTGATGGTCGCGACGCTGGACGAGAGCGGCTCAGAGCTGGTCGTCGGGTCGCTGCAGCAGCAGACCGACGGCGAGCTTGCCGAGCCGGCGTTCCTGAGGCGTGCCCACCGTCAACGACTGCTGGGGGTCACGCTGGAGGAGCACCCGGAGGCGATGCGCAACGTCTTCGCATGGGACAAAGTGTTCCGGCGGTCGTTTTGGGAGCGGGCCGGCCTCGCCTTCCCGGAGGGTGTCCGCTACGAGGACCAGGGCACGATCATCGAGGCCTACTTGCGCGCGGAGGCGTTCGACGTGGTGGTGCGACCCGTCTACCGGTGGCGGATCCGCTCCGACGGCAGCTCGATCACCCAGCGGCGTCATGAGATCGCCGACCTCCGCGACCGCCTCGCCACCAAGCAGATGGCCACCGATGTCTTACGCCGACTCGGCTCGCCGAGGCTGCTCTACTACTGGGCGCGTACCGGGTTGCCCGGCGACCTGCCGCTGTACTTCCGGGAGATCCCCGGCTGTGACGACTCGTACTGGCAGCTGCTGCATACCGGCGTGCGCGACCTGTTCGAGGGGTTGCCGGGGATACAGGAGTCCCGGCTTCGGGTGCC
Source organism: Nocardioidaceae bacterium (assembly GCA_013698435.1). GTDB lineage: Bacteria > Actinomycetota > Actinomycetes > Propionibacteriales > Nocardioidaceae > JACDHG01. The sequence continues at coordinate 3,715 of JACCVA010000091.1, forward strand.
ACAGCGGGTCGTCGGATGGCTGGTGACCCACGGACGTCGAGCCGACGCCGAGACCCTGCTGACCTGGGTCGCGGACAACCCGGGACCGCTGCCGCTGCGGGTCGAGGGCGACCACGTCGTCGCGGAGC
>JACCVA010000379.1 GCA_013698435.1 Nocardioidaceae bacterium
AGCGACCATCTGTGCTTGGACTGCCGGGCCGTGGTCAGCGCGGATGCGGTGTGTCCGCGCTGCGGGCTCGTCCAGATCGGACTGGAGGCCGACGAGCTACGCGGACTGCTGACGGCAGCCGACGACGTGCTGTCACGGGCTCGTGCGCACACCGAGCATCCACCAGCACCGAGCCCGGCGTACGGCAACGTCGATCGACCACCCATGACTGCGCCGCTGCTGCCACCGTTGCCGCCGCGGCGGCCCGCGCGGTCGCTGCCGGCGTTCTCCACCCCTGTCGTGCTCCTCGGCCTCGGCGCGGTCTGCGTGTTCGTCGCCGCGATCGTGTTTGTGTCCGTGTCCTGGTCCGACCTGTCCCTGGCGGCCAAGGCCGCCATCCTTCTCGTGGTCACCGCGGGCGTGGGCGGCGCCGTGGCGTGGAGCCTGCACAAGGTGCTCCGAGGCTCTGCCGAGGCTTTCGCAACACTGTTCGCCCTGTTGGTCCCCCTCGACTTCGTCGCTGCACACAGCAGCGGCCTTGCCGGACTCGACGCGCTCTCTTCGACCGCTGCGGAATACGCGGCAAGCCTCCTGATGCTGCTGTCAGGTGGCGGCTGGGCGCTGGCCGCACGCAACAGCGGAATCAAGAAACTGGTCGGTGCGCAGCTCGTGGCCGCCCTCGGCGTGGCGGGGCTCGCCGTGGCGACGTTCGATCTGCTGGAGCAGTGGCGCACCGAGCACGTCGCCCTGGCGTTGTTCGCGCTAGTGGCGGCGACGGCTCTGAGCGCCCGGCGACTTCTCGCCGAGTTCGCCCTCGCGGTGGGCATCGTCGCGGTACTTCTCTTCGCGATCGCTTGGGTGACGTCTCTCGGACGCCTCATCGAGCCCAGCACCCTCGCTGAGCTGTGGAGAGATCTGGCAGCGCTTGGGTGGCTGGTGTGCTGCGCTCTGCTCGGCCCGGTCGGCGCCGCGCCTCGACTTCCCCCGCCGTTGCGACACCTGGCGGCATCGGGATCCGTCGCCGGTGTGACGCTGCTGCTCCTGCGCCCGCTCGAGGGCTCGGGCATCGACACCGTGATCGCGGTCTGCGCAGGGGCGGCGCTGGCGCTCTGCCTAGCCGGCGCTTTCGTGGTGACTCGTGGGCCCTGGCACACAGCGACCGCTGTTGCAGCGGCCGGTCCGTTCGCCTTGAGTGCCGTGCTGGTGGCCCCGTCACCCGTCGAAGCGCTGGCCCGAGCTGTCTACCCGGCCGGTCGAGCCTGGCAGCTCGCCTCCACGTCGCCGACCGTCGGTCTCGAGTCCGGGGTGGTACGCGGCAACGCGCTCGTCGTCGCTGTGGTGCTGGTGGCATTGGTGGTCAGCGGCTGGGTACTGCTTCGGGGTCGGTTGCCAACCGTCTGGACCGGCGGCCTGCTGATCGCGGCGGCGGCAGCTGTGGTGGTGCTGCGGCGACCGTTGCCCCTGTGGCAGGCGGTCGCCGTGCTGGGCGGCCTCACCGTCGCCTGCGCCGTAGTGGCTCTCGTCCGCCGCACAGGTGCACCCGCCGCCGCGGCAGCAGGGCTCGCGGCGCTTACCCTGCTCGCGTCGCTCGGTTCCGAGCTCACGACAATCGTGATCGGCCTGTTGATCACCGGGGCTCTGACGCTCGTGACGGTGCGTCTCGAGCACAGCCGCCCTCGGGACCCGTTTGCCGGCGGCGCTGTCGTGATGGGCGCGTTGACGTTTGCGGCAGGCTTTGCCACCTTCGGTCTCGGCCAGCGGGGGATCGCGCTCGGCCTGGTTCTGCTGGGTGGCCTGGTCCTGGTCGCTGCCCAGGCTCAGCGCGGCCCGACAGCGCTTCCGGTGCGCCACGGGCTGGAGCTGGGAGCCGTCGCAGTGATGGTGGTGGCCCTCGGTCTGTCCGTCCGATACGTCGCCCTGCTCCTACCAGTGGCGATGACGGTGACGGGGTTGGCGCTGGCATCCGTGGCGCTCCTTCGTGCTGACCGTCGACTGCTTACCCTGCCTGCGGGTGTGTTGTTCGCCGGGGCAAGCTGGGTCCGGCTATGGGCCGAGGACGTCACGGTCATCGAGGCGTACACGTTGCCGAGCGCCGTGGTCCTCTGCGCGCTGGGCATCCGGCGGTTACGTCGCGCGCCCGCGGCAGCGAGCATGACCGCGCTCGGTCCCGGCCTGTCCCTGGTGTTCCTGCCGAGCCTGGCGGCTGCGTTGCCCGAGCCCACCTCGCCGCGAGCGCTGTTGTTGGGTGTGTCAGCGCTGGGAGTGCTGCTCGTCGGCGCCTGGTTGCGCTGGGCGGCGCCGCTGATCCTCGGTTCCGCGACCGCCCTCGCGCTGGTTCTCGTCAACATCGCGCCGTACGCCGCCGCGCTGCCCCGTTGGGTGATCTTCGCTGTGGCCGGCGTCGGGCTGCTCTTCCTCGGGGTCACGTGGGAGCGCCGACTGCGGGACGCCCGTACCCTCACCGCCGCCGCGCTCAGGCTGCACTGACGCCACGTCGATGCGGTCATGGCAGTCACTATCGTTGGCGTCGTGACGGATCTTGCCGCACCGACGTTGCACAGCATTTCTTTGGAGGAGGTGCGCGCACGCGACGCCTTCGTCCGGTGGAGCATCCCCGATGACGGGCACGCGGCGTGCTGGGCGGTGGGTTCCAGCGTCGCCGTCGTGCACCGTCGCGCGCCCCGTCCGATGCTCCCGTCACCGTGGGCGGTCCTGCTCGGTCGGCCCGCGGAGCTGCGTCCGCTGGTGGACGCGCTGCCCGGTCTGATCGGTGGCCCGCCAGCCGGGGTGACGATGTCGGCCGACGCCTACGAGCTCATCCCGCACGACTGGGCGTTCGCCGCCCGGGGCCACTGGGACTACATGGTGACGTCCACGGTGCCAGCGGTCCCTCGCGGCGTCGAGATCGAGGAGATCGACGACGTCGATGTCATCAACGCGGTGCTCGATGCCGACAACGCCGATGCGCACGCCCGTCCCGGAGACCCCGACGTGCAGTGCTGGCTGGGCATCGGCGAAGGGTCGGCGATGGCATGCGTCGGAGCCCTTGTCCTCACGCACAACGGCGGTGGTCACCTGCGTGCGATCACCACCCTGCGACAGGCCCGGGGAAGAGGTCTTGGCTCGGCTCTCAGTGCCGCCTTGACGCGTCGTGGGCTGGAGCGGCTGTCGCCAGAGGTGACGCTCGGCGTCTACTCCGACAACGTCGCCGCGATCCGGCTCTACGAGCGCCTCGGCTACCGCCTCGTCCACCACTTCACCTCGGCGGCGCGTGCCGAGCCGCGCGACCAGTCGGACATCTGCTGAGCGATTCGAACGCATGTTCGATTCGCTGGTATGCTGGGGCCGTGAGTCCCGCCTACGCTCCTCCCGGCTGGCCGGAGCAGGTCCGCCCGCCCGGCGTGCCCTGGTGGGAGGACACCGCGATCGGGTGGCTCCTCGACCAGTGCCCGCCCGACTACCGGATGTACCAGGGGTTGAAGCGACACCCGGTGGTGCTCGCGCGGTTCACCGCGCTGCACACCGAGGCCAGCATGGCGGCTGCGCGGCGCGGCATCTCCGAGGCTCGTACCGTCCTGCGTGACGTGCTTCCGACGGAGTCTGTCGAGGGGGCGATCGCCATGTGGGAGCGGGAGACGGCGCGGCTGATGCGCATCCAACGTGCGGTCGGGCTGATCGAGGATGCCTTTCGTGGCAAGGAGTTCCGGGCCCGGCTTTGACTGACCCGGGCGTCGGCGCGGCTCGCCGGCGGGCCCCGACTAGACTCGTCTGCGGCAGCTGCCGCCACCCGACGGCGGGAGTGCGACCGAGGAGACCTGATGGGCTTGCTGGACCAGATCAGTGGTCCGCAGGACGTCCGCGGCCTCGACGAGCACCAGCTGACCGGGCTCGCTGCCGAGATCCGCACCTTCCTCGTCGACCAGGTCTCCAAGACCGGAGGCCACCTCGGTCCCAACCTTGGCGTGGTCGAGCTGACGATGGCGATTCACCGTGTCTTCGAGTCGCCGCATGACCGGATCGTCTTCGACACCGGTCACCAGTCCTATGTGCACAAGATTCTGACCGGCCGCCGCGCCGGCTTCGCGACCCTGCGCCAGCAGGGCGGCATGTCCGGTTACCCCAGCCAGGCGGAGTCCGACCACGACGTCGTGGAAAACTCCCACGCGTCGACCTCGCTGTCGTACGCCGACGGCTTGGCTAAGGCTTATGTCGTGCGGGGTGAGGACCGCCACGTCGTCGCCTTGGTCGGCGACGGTGCGCTGACCGGCGGGATGACGTGGGAGGCGCTCAACAACATCGCGGCCGCGAAGGACAGCAAGCTCGTCATCGTCGTCAATGACAACGGACGCTCCTACAGTCCCACGGTCGGCGGGCTGGCGACCCATCTCACCGGGTTGCGCACGGACCCGCGCTACGAAGTCGTGCTCGAGCAGGTCCGAAGTCGGCTCACCGGCACCAAGCTGGTGGGGCCGCCGCTCTACGACGCGTTGCACGCGATCAAGAAGGGCCTGAAGGACGCACTGGCCCCGCAAGGGATGTTCGAGGACCTCGGCCTCAAGTACGTCGGGCCGGTCGACGGGCACGACCTTGCTGCACTGGAGCAGGCGCTGACCAAGGCGAAGAACTTCAACGGGCCGGTGATCGTCCACACCATCACCACGAAGGGCCTCGGCTATCCTCCGGCGGAACAGCACGACGAGGACAACCTGCACTCCGTCTCAGGGGCCTTCGACCCCGAGACGGGCGAGCTGCTGGCGAGTGCGGCCACCATCTGGACCGACGTGTTCCGCGAAGAGCTCGTGCAGCTGGGCGCCGAGCGCGACGACATCGTGGCGATCACCGCGGCGATGCTTCATCCCACCGGGCTCTACGGCTTCGCCGCCGCCTACCCCGACCGCACCTTCGACGTGGGAATCGCCGAGCAGCACGCCGTCACTTCGGCTGCGGGCATGGCCATGGCCGGCCTGCATCCGGTGGTGGCGATCTACGCGACGTTCCTCAACCGCGCTTTCGACCAGGTGCTGATGGATGCCGCGCTTCACCGCTGCGGCGTCACGCTGGTGCTCGACCGTGCCGGAGTCACCGGTGAGGACGGCGCGTCCCACAACGGTATGTGGGACATGTCGATACTCCAGGTTGTCCCCGGACTGCGCCTGGCCGCTCCACGTGACGGTGCTCGCCTCCGCGAGCAGCTGCGGGACGCCGTCGAGGTCAGCGACGCCGTCACCGTTCTGCGCTTCCCGAAGGGCGCGGTGCCGCCTGATCTCGACGCGTTGGAGCGGGTCGGCTCCTACGACGTGATGGCACGCGCCGGCGACCAGGACGTTCTCATCATGGCGGTCGGTCCGATGGTGGCTACCTGCCTCGATGTGGCCCAGCGCCTCGGGGCACAGGGGATCGGGGTCACCGTCGTCGACCCGCTATGGGTCAAGCCGCTGCAGTCCGACCTGGTCGAGCTGGCACGTGCTCATCGGCTGGTGGTCAGTGTCGAGGACAGCGGCCGAGTGGGCGGAAGCGGCAGCGTGCTGTCGCAGGCGTTGGCCGACGCCGAGGTGACGTTGCCGACGATGGTGTTCGGGATTCCCCAGGAGTTCCTCGCTCCCGCGAAGCGGCCCGTCATCCTCGACGAGATCGGTCTGACGGCCCAGCCGCTCGCCCGTGAGATCACCGCACGGGTGGCGGCACTCGAAGGAGCCGAGGAGCAGCCCGACCACAGGGCCGCCGACTCTGCCTGAGCTGACCGCCGCGTGTCCGAGTGCCGCAAGTGGTCAGCGGGTCTAGGGTGTGCCGGAGCTTGCCCCATCTCGCCCCAAGGAGACCCGGATGAACCTGATGCGCACCAAGAGCATCGAGCAGTCAATTGCCGACACCGAGGAACCCGAACACCAGCTACGCAAACAGCTCGGTGCGCTGCAGCTGACCGTCTTCGGTGTCGGCGTCATCATCGGTACCGGCATCTTCGTGCTCACCGGCGAGGCAGCCGGCGCCAAGGCCGGTCCCGCGGTTGCGCTCTCGTTCGTCTTCTCAGGCATCGCCTGCGCCCTGGCGGCGTTGTGTTACGCGGAGTTCGCCAGCACGGTGCCCGTTGCCGGCTCGGCGTACACATTCTCCTACGCGAGCCTCGGCGAGCTCGTCGCCTGGATCATCGGCTGGGACCTCATCCTTGAGCTGGCGCTCGGCGCGAGCACGGTCGCGGTCGGATGGTCGACGTACTTCGCCGATGTGATGAGCGAGGCCGGCATCACCATCCCGACCTGGGCCTACTCGGTGAACCCCGACGCCCCGGGCCTGCAGCACAACTTCGTCGCGGCGGCCATCGTGCTCATCTTGACCGCTGTCATCTGCCTGGGCATCAAGGTCTCCTCGCAGGTCAACTTCGTGATGGTGGTGATCAAGCTCTCCGTCGTGCTGCTGGTGATCATCGCCGGGCTGTTCTTCATCAAGTCTGGCAACTACTCGCCCTTCATCCCACCCTCGGGCTCGGAGGCTGCGCCGGGTTCGGCACCCACGGAGTCCCTGCTGCAGGATCTCGGGTTCGCGCCCGGCGCCTTCGGGTTCAGCGGCATCTTCACCGGAGCGGCCCTGGTGTTCTTCGCCTACATCGGCTTCGACATCGTGGCGACGGCTGCCGAGGAGACGAAGAACCCCCAGCGAGACATGCCCATCGGCATCCTCTCGTCCTTGGGCATCTGCACCGTCCTCTACGTCGCGGTGTCGCTCGTGATCACCGGGATGGTCAAGTACACCGACATCGAGGTCGAAGCTCCGCTGGCGGCGGCGTTCCGGTCGGTCGGCCACCCAGGGATCGCGACCACGATCTCGGTGGGTGCGCTGGTGGGTCTGACGACCGTGATGATGATCTTGATGCTGGGTCAGAGCCGAGTCTTCTTCGCGATGAGCCGTGACCGGTTGCTGCCTGCTGTCTTCTCCAAGGTCAGCCCCCGGTTCGGTACGCCGATCCGTACCTCGATCACGACGGGCGTCGTCGTCGCGTTGATCTCGACGTTCGTGCCGCTGACCGAGCTGGCGGAGCTGGTGAACATCGGAACCCTGTTCGCCTTCGTGCTCGTCGCCATCGGCATCCTCGTGCTGCGGCGCACCAGGCCCGATCTGGAGCGCGCCTTCCGCTGCCCCGGCGTACCCGTGGTCCCGATCCTTGCCGTGCTCGCCTCCGTCTACCTGATGCTGAACCTGCCGACCGCTACCTGGGTCCGGTTCTTCGTCTGGATGGCCATCGGCATCGTCGTGTACCTGGTCTACGGCGCTCGCCGCAGCCGGCTCGTGACCGACCCGAACTACTCGCGCGAGGCCGACGCGGCAAGCTCAGACCAGCGCGCGACGTAGGGACGCAGCTGGCTCGAGCACACGGTCGCGACTCCGGTAGGACCGGACGTCGCGGTCGTGCTGGTTCGGTGGCTCAGCCGTCGGTGAGGTCTGCACCGACAGGGAGCTGGACCTTGCCGAGGACTCCGACGGACTCCCTGTCGGGCGAGCACGAGCCGGCCGAGATCGAGCAGGTCAGCAGGTCGAATGGTTCGTCCTCGCTGTTTCCGCGGGGGATGCCCAAGGCGACGTAGCTGTCGTTGTCGATCCACTGCACGACTGCGGTGAACGAGTAGCCCTCGGCGACGGGGGTGACCTCTCGACCGTTGGCTGCCACGAAGACCTGCTCGGAGTCCTGCGGGTCGGTCGCCACGTAACCGGCGTCAGGGGACAACGTGGCGTGGTTGTAACCGGGCACGGTCGGACCCTTGGCGTCAGGGTCGGCACTGACGGTGATGCCCAGGCCAGGAAGGAACGCTCTGCGCGCCAGCACCCCGTCGGCGACATCGGCCAGCCACAGCGTGCTGGCGCCCGGCTTGACGACGGTCGACTGCCCCGCCTCGATGTCGTAGCTGACGACTCCGTCCGCGGTGTGCCAGTACGCAGTCGAACCGTCGAGGGCGAGAACCGCCAGTAGGTCGAACTCGCCGGCGTGCGGCGGCTGTGGCGGCTGCGGCACACTCGCCACCTCGCGTCGCGCGGTCATGTCGTAGACCTTGAAGGCCGAAGCATCCGTGTCCATCCACGTCACGTAGGAGCCGTCGTCTCCGGCAGCGAGCATCGTCCCGTAGGGCTGGTCGGTCGCCCCGATCTTCTCGACAGAGCTGCCGTCGGCCGTGAAGACGGTGCCGTCGCTGTCGGTGAACACGAAACCGTCGTCGGTCTGCACGAACGACGCGAGGGAGTGCGGTGCGACGTCGATCTGCTGGTCGCCGTAGTGGATGACCGAGCCGGTGGAGTACGTCGTCGTACGCTGCTCGAACGCTCCGGCAGGCTGAGCCGGCCGGATCCCGTCTGGTTGCGACACCTGGTCGGTGTCGATCACGGTCGCGGCGGTGACGGCGATCGTGACGACCGCGGCCGTGCTGGCAACGGCACCGGTGATGCGGTGTCGACGGATCCGTTTGTCGCCGGTGGCGACGATCGCCTCCAGGTCGAGGTGCGGCCGTTCCGCTGCCTCTGCGCGTTCGTTCAGGACGTCCTTCAGCAGTTCATTCATTGCCCCATCACCATCCCGTTCGGCTCGTTCGGCACGAGTACCGTGTCTGTCCCCAACGCCTGACGTAGCTTCTTCAAGCCGTCGAAGACCTGACTCTTGACCGTCCCCACCGAGCAGCCGAGCGCCGCTGCGGTCTGCGCCTCGGTGAGGTCCTCGTAGTAGCGCAGCACGATCGCGGCACGCTGCCTCGGCGCAAGGTTCTGCAGCTCCCGCCACATCCGGTCGCGTTCGGCGATGTCGTCACCGTGACCGGCGTGGCCCCGCTCGGGCACATCACCTCGCGGTTTCTCGTTGTGCCACGACTTGCGACGCCACCACGAGATGGCGGTCGTTGTGATCGCCTTGCGGGTGTAGGCCTCGGCGTTGTTGATGTCGTGCAGCCGCGGCCAGGCGACGTACGTCTTCGTGAGCGCCTCCTGAAGGAGGTCCTCTGCGAGCGCGTGGTCGCCCACCATCAGGTACGCCGCCCGGAAGAGGGCGCCGGAACGCGCAGCGGCAAACTCGGCGAAGGCTGCGGTGTCTCGGTGTGCCATTGCTGCCCTTTCCGTGGTCCGGAGACGGTTCGCCTCACACC
>JACCVA010000409.1 GCA_013698435.1 Nocardioidaceae bacterium
TGCGGACGCTGCTGCGGATGGAGCACCACGAGCCCAGCGGCATGTACTACAACTGGTACGACGAGGCCACCGGCGAGGCGCTCCGCACGTGGCCGCAGCCGCCGTACAACACCGTCTACCCGTTCGTCTCCAGCGTCGACAACGGCTGGCTCGGCGCAGCACTGTGGGTCGTCCGCAACTCCGTGCCCGGAGTTGCCGAGCTGGCCGGCAGGCTGTTCGACCGGATGCGCTGGGACGCCTTCTACGACCCGGCCGGCCCCCGTCCGGGCGGTCTGATGCACGGCGGCTTCTTCCCGTTCGACCACGACCGGCCGGGCGGGGTCTACCGAGGCAGCCACATCGACGCCCCGGACGTCTGGCTCACCACCCATCACTACGACACGATCGTCTCGGAGAGCCGGATCACGTCGTACCTGGCGATCATGACCGGCATGGCGCCGCCGCAGCACTACTTCGCGTCGTGGCGCACGTTCCCCGCCACCTGTGACTGGAGCTGGCACGAGATGCAGCCCGTGGGCGAGACCCGCACCTACCTGGGCATCGACGTCTACGAGGGTGCGTATACCTACCGAGGCAAGCGCATCGTCCCAGGCTGGGGCGGTTCAATGTTCGAGGAGCTCATGCCCAACGTCTTCGTGCCCGAGGAGGTCTGGGGACCGCGCTCGTGGGGCGAGAACCACCCGCTGCACGTCCGAGCTCAGATCGAGCACGGCCTGCAGGAAGCGGACTACGGCTACTGGGGCTTCTCGCCGGCGAGCAACCCCTTCGGCGGCTACCGGGAGTACGGTGTCGACGCGCTCGGACTCAACCCGGAGGGTTACTTCTCCGACCGCGAGATGACCAACTACGACATCGGCTTCGGCGAGTGCCGCCCGGCAACCAGCCCGAACCCCGACTACGGGGACGGCGTGGTCACCCCGCACGCCGCCTTCCTGGCGATGATGCACGCACCGGCCGCGGCCTACGCGAACCTGTCACGCCTCCAGACGGACTTCGACTCGTACGGCCCCGGCGGCTTCTACGATGCTGTGGCCGTGGGTTCCGGGACGGTCGCCGAGCGCTACCTCTCCTTGGACCAGGCGATGATCATGGGCGCCCTCGGCAACGTGCTCGCCCGTAACGTCTTGCAGCGTGCCTTCAGCACACGGCGAGTCGAGGCGGCACTGCGCCCGGTCATCGCGATGGAGGAGTTCGCCAGCGCGACGGACGGCCCGTGACAACGGAGCCGGCATCCGGCTCCGCGGCCGTGACCGCGAGGGCGCGCTTCGAGGAAGGCATCGGGCGGCGGACCGGCGCCGGCCCGCGGGACAGCGCCTTCCCGTCGCCGGGGAGCCTGCGGGCGCGCGCGGGCCGGGGTCACGTGACGCTCGACTGGGACCCGGTCGACGGCGCCGTCGGGTACCTGGTGCACCGGGCACCGACCGAGGGCGGCCCCTTCGAGCCGATCGACCACGGGGGCAACGACGTGCTGGCCGTGCCGCACCCCCCCTACGTCGACACCTCCGGGGAGCGCGACCGCGAACACTGGTACGCGGTTGCCGCGCTGCCTGAAGCGTCGCGCATGGGGCAGCTGTCCGAGCCGGTCAGTGGCACCGCCGCATCGTCGGGTGACGCTGCCGTGCGGGTCGACGTCGACGCGGGTGTGGTGGTCGGCCGCCTCGACCGGCCATGGCGACCGATGATCGGATCCGAGCATCTAAGCTTGATGCTCTCCAAGGACGAGGTCGGCGGCCGGCGGATCGGGCCCGAGCTCACCGATGCCCTGCGCCTGGCACACCACGAGCTCGGCGTTCAGAGCGTACGAGCTCATGCGATCCTCTGCGACGATCTCGGTGTCTACCGCGAGGTCGACGGTGAGCCGGTGCACGACTTCTCGGGGATCGACCGCGTCTACGACGCACTGCTCGAAACGGGCCTGCGGCCGGTCGTCGAGCTGTCGTACATGCCGCGTGACCTTGCCAGCGACCCGTCCCGCACGGTCTTCACCTACGCAGGGATCATCTCCCCGCCCCGGGACTGGGACCGCTGGTCCGACCTGGTGACGTCACTGACGGCACACTTCGTCGACCGCTACGGGCTGGACGAGGTTCGCGACCGATGGAGCTTCGAGGTCTGGAACGAGGCGAACCTCGATGTGTTCTGGAGCGGGTCGCAAGAGGAGTACCTGCGGCTGTACGACGTGACGGTCGCTGCGGTACGCAAGATCGACGATCGCCTCGTCGTCGGTGGACCAAGCTCCGCGGCCGCCCAGTGGGTCGAGCTCCTGCTGGAGCACGCCGCGGAGTCCGGCGCGCCGGTCGACTTCGTCTCCACGCACTCCTATGGCAGCCCGCCACTCGACCTGCGGCCGATCCTGGCGCGGCATGGCCGCGAGGACGCGAAGCTCTGGTGGACCGAGTGGGGACCGGGTTCACAGCACTTCCACCTGGTCGGCGACACTGTCTTCGCCGCAACGTTCCTCCTCGACGGTCTGGTGTCGAGCATGGGCCGGATCGACGCACTCTCCCATTGGGTTGCCTCCGACCACTTCGAAGAGCTCGGGCGACCTGAAAAGCTCAGCCACGGCGGCTTCGGACTGCTGACGGTCGGCAACCTGCGCAAGCCCCGCTGGTGGGCACTCGTCTTGCTCGAGCGGCTGGGAGACGTACAGCTGCCGGCCACCGTCGAAGGTGACGGCGCCGGGGGCTTGGTGAACGCGCTTGCGGCGAGAGCCGACGACGGCGAGGCCGCAGTGCTGGTGTGGAACAGCAGCCTCGACCAGTCACGCATCTCGGGTGACGAGCTCCTCGCCCGCGACGCCGCGGTCACCGTGCGGGGCCTTCTCGTCGGCAAGGTGACCGTGCAGCACTACCGAGTGGACGAAGAGCACAACAACGTGTTCTCCGTCTGGCGCGACCTCGGCGGCGCCGAGCGCGACTGGCCGGACAGCGAGGACGAATGGCGCCGGCTGCGCGCCGGTGACGAGCTGGTCGAGTT
>JACCVA010000425.1 GCA_013698435.1 Nocardioidaceae bacterium
CTGCACCTCGAGTCCCGAGCCGGCAGCAGGGAGTCGGCGGCCGGGCGCGACCAGCCAGCCGGCCACTTCGGCCTCCCCTCACGTGTTGCCTGGTGAGACGACGAAATCGCCGACCCACACCCAGCGCCGCTGGTGCTGGCCGTGCACCGTTCCCGCGGCCACCTCGACGTCAGCGAGCGACTGGCCCGGAGCATTGCCGAGGGTGCGCCGACGACCTGGGCGCAGCTGGCTGCGGGCCCGGGTCGGGCCGACGTACGCCGAGGCGCCGGCGCGCTCCGTGCGGCGACCCGCGATCCCGCGGTGATCGCGGTGGTGGCCGCCTCGCGTGTGACGCCCCTGGTCTCGACGGTTTCGGTCGACGGAGTCGACCCGCTGCGCTCGCCGGGGGCCTACCCGCTGACCACCTCAGCCCCGAACGAGCCCGCACCTCCTGCGGAGGTGACCGTCGTCGGCGACATCATGATGGGCCGTGATGTCGGTGACGTGCTCGCCGCGCATGGTGACCTGGGAGCCCCGCTGCGTCCGCTGCGACGCCGGCTGGAGCGCGCCGACCTCACCGTCGGGAACCTCGAGTCGACGCTCAGCTCCGAGGGCGTACCGCAGCAGGGAGACGACTCGTTCGCCGCCGACCCCGACGTCCTGCAGGCGCTCGAAGACACCGGCTTCGACGTGCTGTCGCTCGCCAACAACCACACGGGCGACTTCGGCGAGCGCGCCTTCCGCCAGACCTTGCGCCGCGTCGACAGCAGCACGATCGAGCGGGTCGGCGCCGGCCTCGACCGACAGGGTGCCTGGCGGCCCGTGGTCGTGAGCCGCGCCGGGGTGAGGTTCGGCCTGGTGGCATTCAACGCGATCGGCGAGACGCCTGCCGCCGAGCCGCGAACGCCGGGGGTTGCCCAGGTCCGGATGCAGCCGCGGACCGGTCCGCTGAACGGCGTTGATCTGCGGCGAGCGACCCGCGCGATCAGGTCTCTTCAAGGTCGCGCTGACGTCGTGATCGTATTGCCGCACTGGGGCGACCAGTACACGAACGAACCGGTGGCCGACCAACGCCGGGTGGGCCGGGCGCTGCTCGACGCCGGCGCGGACATCGTCGTCGGTGGTCACCCCCACTGGGTCCAGGGGGTGCAGGTCCACCAGGGTGAGCTCGTCGTGCACTCTCTCGGCAACTTCGTCTTCGACATGGACTTCTCCCTCGAGACTCAGGAGGGCGTGATGCTGGAGGCGGTCTTCTGGGGCGACCAGCTCAAGGCCGTGGACTTCGTGCCGTACGTCATCGGCCCCGACTTCGCCCCGCGGCTCGTCACTGGTGGGCGCGCGACGACGATCCTCGACCGGATGACCGAGGCGAGCGACGCGCCGTTCGACTGACTCCCTCGCCGGAGGGCGTCTGCAGGTGGGCCTTCAGTGGGTGAGCCACTCCCCCATGGTTCTGCCCGTCCTTCGAAGCTGGGCCGGATTGACGACCGACCACACGTCCCCGGCGTTGTGGTAGCCGGCGTACGGTGTGCTGCCGAGTCGCGCGACGGAGAAGCCGGCCTTCTCGAACGACCAGTGGTCGCTCGACTGGTTGTCGGTGCAGCGGCTGGTGGCGACGGTATGCGCTGCCGCAGCGGACAGCAGCTGACGCTGCACGCCCAGCGGCGACACACCGCCGGTGCAGAGGGGGACAACCGTCCCAACGCCGACGCGGTCGAGCGCGACCATGGCGACCAGGCCCCGCCGCTGGGCAGCCGACATCGAGTCGACGTAGACGCGAGACCCGTAGTGGTGGTCATCGTCGCCGGGACCGCGCGGCTCCTCGGCGCCGAAGAGCACGAAGACCACCGGAAGCCGGGTCCCCGCGCCGTCATGTGCGGCCAGGCGAGCAAGCTCCAGCACGACCGAGACGCCTGACGCGTTGTCCTCGGCGCCTGGGGCGACCGGAACCGTGTCGAGATGGGCGCCCACGATGAGGTGGGGCTCGCCGGGGGAGAAGTCGGTGGTGGTCGCCACGATGTTCTGCGACGTGCCCGCGGACACGTCGACACCCCAGGAGTTCCCGGCCGGAACCCTGAACCGCTGCCTTTCGACGGCGTACCCGAGCTCGCGGAGCCGCCCGGCCGACCAGGCGGCTGCCTCGACGTACGCCGGCGAGGTGGCGTGGCGAGGTCCGATCACGCCGGCCAGGTACCGGACCG
>JACCVA010000435.1 GCA_013698435.1 Nocardioidaceae bacterium
CGGTCCTGCTCGCCGAACTCGGCGAGGTGGGCCATCACCATCGAGGCGATCGTGCCGCCGGAGCAGATGCCGAAGATCGCGGTCTTGTCCTGCCCGGTGATGTCCTCGCAGGCCTTCATCGCCTCCAGGATCGCCTGGCCGTAGGTGTCCAGGCCCCAGTCGGCGTGACGGACGTCGGGGTTGCGCCAGGAGATGCAGAAGACCTGCTGGCCGCTCTGCACGAGGTACTCCACCAGCGAGCGCTGCTCCGCCAGGTCGATCACGTAGTACTTGTTGATCGTCGGCGGCACGATCAGCATCGGCACGGAGCGGACCTTTGGGGTCTGCGGGGTGTACTGGATCAGCTCGAAGACATCGGTGCGCAGCACCACGGCGCCGGGCGTCACCGCGATGTCGCGACCGACCTCGAACGCGTCGGCCTCCACCATCGACGGCACGCGCGGGGCGGTGGCGAAGTCCTTCACGAAACGCCGGCCACCTTCGACGAGGTTGCCGCCTCCGGTGTCGATCGTTCGCTTGATCACCTTCGGGTTCAGGAACGGGTTGTTGCTGGGTGCCGCCGCCTCGACCAGGTTGTCGACGATGAAGCGCATCCGCTGGTCGTCACCCCAGTCCAGGCCGGCGTCGTCGACCAGACCGCGGGCCGCCTCGCCGACGGCGAGGTAGCTCTGCAGGGTGCGCTTGAAGACCGGGTTCTTGGCCCAGGCCTCCTCGCTGAAGCGGTGGTCATTCGCACCGGGTGCCAGCCGCGAACGGCCCAGGCCGACCCGGGTCAGCTCGTTGGCCAGTCCGGCCGTGCGCTTGGCGACCACCCGGGGGTGACCGACGAGCCCGGCGGTGAACTTGACCCCCGACATCCCCGGGATGAACCGACGGATGGGGCCGGTGCTGGCGTTGGCCAGCAGAAGGTCGAGCGGGGTCGCCAGCGCGGTGCTGGCCGAGAGCACAGCCGACTCCTCCGTCTCGTCCTCGGCGTGCATCCGGCGCTCGGCCTTCTGCTCGGGTGCGGCCTCAGCGGAGGCGGCCTTCTTGGCAGCGGCGGAGCGCCTGGAGCCCGCCGACTTCTTGGTACCGGCACTCTTCTTGGCCGCCGAGGACTTCTTCTTCGGGCCGGTGGACTTCTTGGCCGCGGTCTTCTGGGGACGCTCGGTCTCGACTACAGTAGTCACTTCGACCTTCCTTCCGGGGCGCTGACCTCGCGCCGCAGGATCTTGCCGGTGGGGCCCTTGGGCAGCTCGTCGACGATCCAGACGGCGCGGGGGTACTTGTACGCCGCCAACCGCTCCTTCGCGAACGCCTGCAGATCCTCTTCGCTGACCTCCTCGCCGGGCTTCAGCGCGACGGCGGCGCCGACCTCCTCGCCCAGGTTGTCGTCGGGGATGCCGATGACGGCCACCTCGGCGACTGACTCGTGCTCGTAGAGCGCCTCCTCGACCTCGCGGGGATAGACGTTGTAGCCGCCGCGGATGATCATGTCCTTCTTGCGGTCGACGATGAAGAAGTAGCCGTCCTCGTCGATCCTCGCCAGGTCGCCCGTGTGGAACCAGCCGTCCTTGATCGCCTCGGCCGTGTCCTCCTCGCGCCCCCAGTAGCCCTTCATCACGTTCTCGCCCTTGATAACGATCTCGCCGACCTCGCCCTGCGCGACGTTCTCGTCGTCGTCGCCGACGACCTTCATCTCCACACCGCGCACCTCGGTGCCGATGGAGCCCGGCTTGCGCTCCTGGCCGGGCTGGTTGAAGGAGGCGACGGGGGAGGTCTCGGAGAGGCCATAGCCCTCGAGCACGATGCAGTCGAACTTCTTCTCGAAGTTCTTCATCACCTCAACCGGCATCGCCGACCCGCCGGAGATACAGGTGCGCAGGCTCGACATGTCGGCCTTGTCGGCACTCTCCGCGTGCAGCAGGCCGGCGTACATCGTCGGGACGCCCTCGAAGACGGTGACATGGTCCCGACCCACGATCTCCAGCGCCTTCTCGGCGTCGAAGCGCGGGATCAGGGTCAGGCACGACCCCTTGAGGATCGAGGCGTTGAGCCCGCAGGTGAGGCCGAAGACGTGGAAGAGGGGGAGGCAACCCATCACGACGTCCTCCTCGGTTAGCTCGATCAGCGTCTCGGCGCTGGTCGCGGCGTTGGTGCTCATGCTGTGGTGGGTCAGCTCCGCGCCCTTGGGCTGGCCGGTGGTGCCGGACGTATACAGAAGCACCACGGTGTCGTCGTCCTCGCGGTCCACGACCTCCTCGTCGGGGTCGTGCTGGCCAAGCACCTCGGCGAAGTCGAGACCGACCTCGACGCACTCGATCCCGACCTCCGAGGCGCCCTTGCCGGCCTCCTCGGCCATGTCCTTCCAGGCGAAGACGATCGAGGCACCCGAGTCCTCGAGGTAGTACTTCACCTCGCGGCCCTTGAGCAGCGGATTCATCGGCACGACCACAGCACCGATGGCCAGGGCGCCGTAGAACAGCTCCGGGAACGGCGGCACGTTGGGCATCACCAGACCGACCCGGTCACCGGACCCCACGCCCTTGGACTTCAGGAGGGCCGCCACGCGCCGGGCACCGTCCTGGAGCTCGGAGTAGGTCAGCACCAGGTCGTCGAGCTTGATCGCGGGGCGGTCCCCGTGCTGCTCGGCGGTCTGGGTCAGGTTGTCGGCCAGGTTGGTCACGGTTTGCCTCCGGCGTACGTCGTCGTGCGGGTCCTGCCGCGCAGACGGGCCCGCTGGGCGACACGGCGACCTCATCGAGAACGCGGGGTTCTGGTCCACTGTTTACTACCCCGCTTGTTGAGCGCCACACCCCAAGGCACGGGACGGACAGGACGAAGCCGACGATTCGTGGCCACGGGTCGCAGCGCCGCAGACTCGCCGCCCGTCGGGCTCACTATCGGAATCGTCGGACTCCCCAACGCGGGCAAGCGACCCTGTTCAACGCACTGACCAAGAACAACGCCGGGGCCGACTACCGGCATGCCCTCCGCGCGCTCGGTGATGTAGGCCTCTCGGCGGGTCCGAGCCGGCGTCTCCGCCTTCTCCGCCGTCCGAGGTGAGCACCCGTAGCCCGACGAGATCTGCAGCTCGCCGCTCGACAGCCGCGTCGAGACCGTCGCTCTCCACGAGGGACGGCGCTGAGCGCTCGCTCGGCCCCCATGTAAGGGAAATGGTCGCGGCCACTGATCC